>DASYPF010000067.1:0-7247 GCA_036006905.1 Acidobacteriota bacterium | reverse complement strand
GACGGGTCTCGCCAGAGTAACGACCTCTGCCAGAGGAAGGTTTGGATTGCCGACTTACCCTGGCAGGACCCGTCGCTTACGCTCCGGGCTCTGACGCGGCCTCTGTGATCTAATGACCTATGGACGATGACCGCTGACTGATGACTGATGACTTTCCGCCTGCTCCAGGATCCGTTTGGCAGGTTCGTATCCGGCTCGGGCAGAACGTCGAATGAGATTCAGCGCTTCTTCCGGACTGTTCTGACGCAGCCGCAGTACGCCAAGATTGTACAGCAGCTCGGGTGTCTCTTTTCCAAATCGCAATGCGTTCTGAAATGAGGCTTCGGCTTGGGCAAAGCGTTCCAGATGGCTGTAGCACAGCCCCAGGCAGTAATAGACTTGCGACAAATTCACCGCGTCTGTTCCCGAATGCTGAAACTGTACGGCTCTCGCCTGGGCGAGCACGGTTTCCCATTCTGCGGCGGCCTCGCGATAGCGGGCCAGCCGGAATAGCAAATTCGCCAAGTTCGTTCGGGCCCAAGCGGCCTTGGGGTCTCCCTGCAAACCGATGCGGTAGTCTCGAATCGCTCCCTGCAGATCCTCTGACTGCTGCCGGCAATAGGCGACGTTCAAATAGAGGCCGGCTTCAATTCCATCCGCCGCCATCAGTTCCGTGAACACCCTCAATGCAGCCCTCCAGTTTCTCTTTTCCAGAAGGTCAAAGGCATTCGCCAGTTTTGTTTCGTGCTTTTGCCGTTGGATGCGCGTGTCTTTTGGCTGAAGCTGGATGGCTTTGTCCAGATAACTCAAAGCCTCATTCCGTTGTCCCTGGGCCTTTAAGCAGAAGCTTATGAGCTGCAGCAGTTCTGCATTCAGCGGGAGCTGTGCTTCGACTTTGCGAAATTCCCTCAGCGCCCCCGCCCAATTCTCCTGTACAAGATTTCGATACCCTTCAATGAGCGCTTCATTTGGGTTTTCTTCTTGAATCCTTCGGAGAAGCTCGATCGCTTCGGTCAGGGCGCCCTGGCGAACCTCGATCCAGGCGCTTTCCTGGATGGCCCGACTGTCGAGCGGATTTCGCTCCAGCACCTTCAGATAAAGATCCAGGGCCTTTTTCTCCTGGCCGCGCCGGCGATAAAGATCGGCCAAGAACATTGCGCCCGTGGTGAACTC
The DNA here is from genome assembly GCA_036006905.1 of Acidobacteriota bacterium. GTDB lineage: Bacteria > Acidobacteriota > UBA6911 > JACQSX01 > JACQSX01 > DASXTB01. The sequence goes on along the minus strand of DASYPF010000067.1, from coordinate 6,095 downwards.
AGGATGTTTGGTCACCAGGGGTTCCATGCGGCGCAGCGCCTCAACTTCCTGCCCGCGGCCGGCAAGCGTCAGCGCCTGTATGTACTGCTGGAAAGCTTGCAGCAGCCGGCTTGCTCGAGCGTCTTCCTCTGAAGATTGTTGAAGCAAGGCCAGCCGCGCGTAAACACGAGCGAGCTGCCGGTGGTACAACGGATTCTCCGGATCCAGCCGCACGGCCTGTTCCAAAGATTCCATCGCCTGAGAGAGTTGCCCGTCGAGTCGCTCTTTTTCTCCCAGCCGGAACAGCAAGTGGGCGTTTTTGAGCTCGAGGCGATGCGCGGCTTTCAGTTGCTCGTGGGACTCGTTTGTGTCACCTGCCTGTTCCAATATCAGGGCGTAGAACTCGCGATAATTCGCGTCCATGGGGCTGACTTCCACGGCCCGCCGCGCGGATTCCAGAGCGTGCTGGAGATCTCCCTGGAGATAGAAAGTGAAGGCGAGCCGGTAATGCGACTGGCCATCGTTGGATTGGCGCCGGAGAACTTTGCGAAATAACTCGACGGCAGCCGGCAATCTGCCGAGCCGAATCTCTGCTTCGCCCAGGTTTCTCAGAATCTCCGGATTGTCTTTGTTTGCGGCCAGCGCTTCCCTTAGGACAACTTCTGCCTGCGCAGCTTGTCCGGTGTGAATCAGCAGGTTCCCCATCTGCAAAAGGAGCTCGGGATTGTCAGGGTAGCTTTGCATTCCCTTGCGCAAAATCTCGGCAGCTTCGTTCCATTGATTTTGTTTGACCAACTGCGAAGCTTGACGGGTGAACTCATCCAGTCGCTGGGCCGCCAGCGTGCTTGTGAGCAGCGAGATAAGCGCCAGGGAGATTAGCGGTCGACATTCTTGGTGGCTCATGACTTCAAGTCTTAATCTTCTTTTCAGGAGCAATGCATCGTTGTACCATACCGGCGGGCGCTCTTGAAACTGAATGAGAGCAGCTCGTTAAAGCGCTGCTTCCAAGTCGAAAGCCGTAGGTCGTACGTGCACCAGCGTCAGAGCCCGGAGCGTCAGCGACGGGTCCCAGCAGAGTAAGTCGGCAATCCAACGTTACCCTGGCGGCAGTTGCTACTCCGGCGGGACCCGTCGCTGACGCTCCGGGCTCTGACGCTGGTGCACGCAACGTTCGGAATGCGGAATTGGCAATCCAAAATTATTCATGAAAGATCCGGCACGCTTCATGGCCGCTACGTCCGGTGGTCCCGATCCCATGTGGCATGCCTGCCCTCGCGTCGATCGATTTCCAGGCGCTGAAGGAAATGTGACGCTATGCGGCCTGAAGGCTAATCCGCTCGAATGGCTTTACTCGGTGAAATACGAAATCACTTGCCCCGCATGCATTGAGCGAATGAAAAAACCCAAGTCCTCTGTGCATCCTCCGTGATCTCTGTGACTCTGTGTTGATCTCCTTTGGAGTTTTCACCACAGAGCCACAGAGGTCACGGAGGATGCACAGAGAAAACGGATTTGACGCTGCGTTGGTAGAAGTCAAGACGCGAAAATTCCTTGCTATCCGCAGCCCAAAGAGATTATGTTGGCGGTAAATTTGCGAGGTCAGATTCCTCGTTTTTTGCATTGGAGGAAACAAGGTATGCATAACTCCCCTAGATGTGCATGGATCGTTTTATTCGCTTTGCTCGCGTTTCTGCCTGCATCACTCATCGGCCAGACGATCACGGCCACTGTAACCGGAACGGTTACGGACGCCAGCGGGGCGGTCATCCCCGGAGTTCAGGTCATTGCAACCAACGAGGGTACAAAGATCAGTTACTCGGCGCTGTCAAGCGACTCGGGAGTCTACACGATCCCGTTTCTTCCCGTGGGAACCTATGTCATCGCGGGAGAATTGACCGGCTTCAAGAAAGCCGTTACCAACCCCATCAAGCTGGAAGTGGGCCAGATCGCGCGCGTCGACATCAAGCTGGAGCTGGGAGAAATCTCGCAACAGGTGAATGTCGTGGGTGTGTCTCCCATTTTGCAAACTGAGACCACAAGCGTCGGTGACGTGATTACGGGCAGCACGACGGTTTCGCTGCCGTTGAACGGCCGGAATTTCCAGCAGCTTACTTTGCTGGTCCCAGGCGCCATTACTCCCAACGTCGGATCTTTTACCAGCCCGTCGCGGGCCTTTAGCGGCGGCCGTCCATTTGTTAATGGAAATCGCGAGCAGGGCAATAACTTCTTGCTTGATGGCGTGGACATGAACGAGACGATTGATAACCTGGTCGGCTACAATCCGAACGTAGATGCCATCGGGGAGTTCAGAATTATCACTAATAACTCTTCCTCCGAGTTTGGGAATGTCACGGGCGCTATCGTCAATACGACTCTAAAGTCCGGCACCAACGAGCTGCATGGCAATGTCTTTGAGTTTATCCGAAACGATGCGCTCGATGCCAACAGTTGGGGCAACAATCGTTCGGGCGCACCGAAATCAGGGCTCCGGCAAAACATTTTTGGACTGACGGTGGGCGGTCCCGTGATCAAAAATAAAATATTCTTCTTTGGAGACTATCAGGGGACGCGCGTACGCACCGGTGGAGGAACGACTGCCTCGGTCGCTCCCGATACTTGGCGACACGGCGATCTCTCCAGCCTCCCTCAGAGGATTATCGATCCCACAACCAACCAGCAATTCCCAGGGAACAAAATCCCCGAGAATCGCATTGTCAATCCGGTGGCCAAGTTTTTGTTTGCCAATCCCAATCTCTACCCGTTGCCCAATCGTTCCATTGCCAGCGTGGTGGGGAATTATGTCTCCAGTTTTGCCAATGCCACCGACAACAATCAGTGGGACACGAAGGTCGATGCCAAATTGTCCACCTTCGATGACATATTCGGCAGGTTCTCCTATGCCGCATTCAATTCGAAGGGAACCAAAGCGGCGCTGCCGGTATTTCAGCCAGGCCTCACCGACGCACCCTCGAGAAGTACTGTGCTCAATTGGAATCACACATTCAGTCCGACCACTATCAACGAGGCTCGCTTCGGGTTCAATCGGGTTGTTATTATTAACTCAATCAATGACTGGGCCGGTCTGGGAAATGGCAACTCTAAGTTTGGAATTCCCGGGGGCCAGCCGATTCCCGGGCTCAGCTCCGTTACACTGGGAGACGGTTTGTCTGCGATTGGAAATTCGGCGAGCCTGAGCAACACCTATGACAACACCTTTCAGTATGGAGACAACTTGTCGTTCACTCGCGGCAGGCATTTCCTTAAGACCGGATTTCAGTGGCTGCGCTATCAGCAAAATCGTTACTACGCCGGAAACAACGGAGCGCTGGGATTATTCACTTACAGCACCACATTTACCGGTTCCGGCTTTGCGGATTTCCTGCTGGATCAGCTTTCGTCAAAAGGACGTGGCAGTGCTACCGGCTCCTGGGGTCACCGTCAGAACCGGATAGGGATTTTCCTCCAGGATGATTTTAGAGTCAGGAACAACCTGACGCTGAACCTGGGAATGCGCTGGGAATACACCTCGCCGGTAGTAGAAGTTAATGACCGGGAAGCAAATCTGGATATTCACACTGGAAAACTTCTGCTTGCGGGGAAAGACGGGAATAGCCGCGCCTTGTACGAGCCGTTCCGGAAGGGCTTCGAACCGCGGGTGGGATTTGCATGGACTGCCGCCAGCCGGCTGGTGGTCCGCGCCGGTTATGGCATTGTGCAATATATGGAAGGCACCGGCGCCAACTTGCGCCTGCCGTTGAATCCGCCTTTCTTCTTTGAGTCAGACGTGAGCTTTGACAAATCCACCGGACCGGGAAGCATCACCACAGGCTTTACCGATGTCCAGCCGCAAGGGCTTTCCGGCCAGATTCGCGCCTGGTCCCCCAACCTGCGTCCGCAGTTTACACAGCAATGGAACCTCACGCTTGAGTACGAAGTCAACAGGACGACGTCCGCCTCCGCAGCGTACGTTGCCCACAAAGCCTCCCACTTGGTAAATCCGTTTGATTTCAATCAGCCGCTTCCCGGAACCGGCCCTCCGTCGACTTGGTTGCCGTTGCAGCAGAGAAGGCCGCTGTACAAATTCGACCCGCTGGTCACCCGGGGCAGCGGAACATTTTCTGATTCTATCAGCAACTACCATTCGCTGCAGGTAAGCGGGCGGAAGCGATTGTCCAACGGATTTGAATTTCTGGCTTCCTACACGCTGAGCAAGATTATCACCGACAATCTTGGATATTACGGAAGCGCTGGAGTCAACGGGCCCAGCGCTTACTGGATCAACGCTTACAACCGCAGAGGGGACCGCGGGCTCGGTTTCTTTGATGCGCGGCACAACTTAGTCTGGTCGGGAACCTACGAGCTTCCTTTCGGTACTGGAAGAATGTTCGGCAGCAACTGGAATTCCATTGCCAATGGTATTCTGGGCGGCTGGGACGTCAGCAGCATTCTGGCTTGGCACAGCGGATTCCCCATCACTATCCGGTCAACCGACGTGTCTCGACAGGATCCGCGCGGCGGCGGACGTCCGGACCGGATTGCCAGCGGTGACGTCAGCGATCCCACTTTGACGCACTGGCTCGACCTCGACGCCTTCAAGCTTCCCGCTGACGGAACGTTCGGCAATGCCGGCAACAGCACCAATACGGCGCCCGGCTATGCCAACTGGGATTTCAGTGTGGGAAAGAAATTTCGTATCAACGAAGCCAAGTACGTCGACTTCAGATCGGAATTTTTTAATTTTACGAACCATCCCAGCTTCAGCCCGCCGAGCAACAACATTTCCGTGCCAAACACATTCGGACAGATATTTGGCACGGTGAGCTCGCCCAGGAATATTGAATTTGCGCTGAAGGTTTATTTCTAACAAACGGCTAGGGACGGGGTAAGCATCAATGGCAGAGCCCAGAGCGTAAGCGACGGGTCCCGCCAGAGTAAATCGGCGATCCAAACCTTGCTCTGGCAGGCATTGTTACTCTGGCAGGACCCGTCGCTTACGCTCTGGGCTCTGCCGCGTGGCGCCCGTGCGCCCCTAGGTAGATCGATACCTTGCGTCTCCACGCTATTACCGGGCCGATATCGACATGAAGCCCGTCGCTCCGGTAGAATTCCCCTTTTCGTCTAAAGCATGAAAGTCCACAAATCCGTGCTGGCCCTGGCTGCAGGGCATTTCCTGATCGACAACTACTCGAGCATGCTGGGGGCGTTCCTTCCTTTTCTGCATGAGCGATTAAACCTTTCCCTCGCTCAAGCCGGAATTCTAGGAGGCGCGCTGGTCTTTTCCAGTTCGCTGATGCAGCCTCTTTACGGCTACCTGGCGGACCGTTTCCAAAGCAAGATCTTCGCGGCGCTGGCGCCCGGCCTTGCCGGCGTCTTCATCGCATCCTTGGGACTGGCTCCTAACTTTTATGCGTTGCTGGTGTTATTGGTTCTAGGCGGAATTGGCATCGCCGCCTTCCATCCGCAAGGCGCCGCAATCACTTCTGAAGTTTCCCAGGGCGATCATGGATATCAGATGTCTGTCTTCATCACCGGTGGGATGGTCGGTTACGCGCTGGGACCGATTTTTATTACCGGCGTGATCGGACTGGCCGGCCTCCATCACAGTTATTGGGCGGCGCTGCCGGGGGTTGTGGTCACCGCCTATCTGCTTACCTACGGCCCTTCGCCGAAAAGAGTGGAGGCGCATGCGCGCCGCGCGCGTTTTTCTCAGCAGATTCGCAGCAAGATCAAGCCGCTGCTGCTTCTCTACTTTCTGGTGGTGATCCGTTCTGCCATCCAGATTGTGTTCGTCTCATTTCTGCCGCTTTACATGACGATGCGGGGCCTCAGGGCGGCTCCCGCAAGCCAAACACTCACGTTGTTTCTGTTGGCCGGCGGAAGCGCAGGATTTTTGGGCGGCATACTGGCTGATCGCTTCGGTGGAAAGGCGATCATTGCGCTCTCGATGGTGGGCTCCCTTCCATTCTTGCTGGCCTTTCTTTGGACGCGCGGTCCGCTTTCCGTTTTGCTATGCGCGGCCGGTGGCGCATTCCTGCTGTTCACCAATGCCGTAAACATCGTGATGGCTCAAAAGCTGGTTCCCGAGGGGGCCAGTACCGTATCGGCGCTCATGATGG
>DASYPF010000066.1:0-15337 GCA_036006905.1 Acidobacteriota bacterium | reverse complement strand
GTGCTGAAGGAAAATATTGAGCTGCTGGTTGATTCGCCTGCAACAGTCGATTTGCAAATGCAAGTGGGCGAAATTGCTCAGACAGTGACCGTAGAAGCCGGCGCGTCGAAACTGAACACTACAGACGCGACACTGGGTAACGCCATTAACGGCCTGCAAATTCGCCAGCTTCCCTTGGAATCCAGAAACGTAGCAGCCTTGCTGACGGTCCAGCCCGGTGTAACCCCTTCCGGATACGTCGCGGGCGCGCGCAGCGACCAGTCTAATGTAACGCTCGACGGCATTGACATCAACGATCAGCAGACTGGAGACAATATCTTTAATAGCGTGCTTCGGGTGAACCCTGACTCGGTACAGGAATTCAAAGTGACTACCGCCACACCTACTGCCGCACAGGGACGCTCGTCCGGCGGGCAGGTGTCTTTGATTTCGCGAACGGGAAGCAACGAGTGGCATGGCTCCCTGTACGAATACCACCGCAACACGGTGACGTCGGCCAATGATTTCTTCAACAATCGAGTGGGAGTGGAGCGGCCAAAGCTGATACGAAACCTCTTCGGAGGTTCCGTCGGAGGACCTATCAAGAAGGACCGCGCCTTCTTCTTCTACAACTACGAAGGACGTCGCGACGCCAAAGGAACCAGCGTCCTGAGCACGGTCCCCCTCGCCAGCATGGGGCTCGGCCAGTTGAAATATAGAAGCACGGCGGGTGGCATCAAGACCTTGTCCACCGCGGAGTTGAACGCGCTTTATCCGGCGGTGGGCATGAACCCCGTCGCCATTGCCATCTTCGCCGACGCGGCCAAACGCTATCCGGCCAATGATACGAGCGCCGGTGACGGCTTGAATTACAGTGGTTTTCGATTCAATGCGCCGCTGCCCGTCAGACAAAATGCACACACGGCCACGCTGCTTTTCAATTTAACGGAAGATGGGCGCCAAACCGTGTTTATCCGCGGCAATTACCAGCACGATCTGTCGGCGCTGCAGGCGCAGCAATTCCCCGACGTTGCCACACCCAGCCGCTGGAATCATCCGATTGGCGTGGCAGCCCAGCACACATGGACTGTGAACCCGGAATTTGTCAACACCTTCCGTTACGGCATAACACGTGAAGCGTTCTCGGATCAGGGCGATTCGGCGGAGAACAACATTTCCTTCCGTTTTATTTATTCGCCAAAAGCTTTTGCCCGCACGTTTGCCCGGATCACTCCGACGCATAACCTTGTTGATGATCTATCGTGGATAAAGGGACAGCACACCTGGCAGTTTGGCGGGAACGTTCGCCTGATCCAAAATCAGCGGGCTTCCTTTGCCAAGTCCTATGACAGCGCGATCACCAATCCATCCTTTTACGCCTCCTCAGGGGGAGTGGTGTTGACTCCCATTACCGACATCTCAGGGAACAGCTCGACAGTTCGAAATACGGTCACTGCATTGATCGGACGTTATTCCCAGTATTCAGGCAACTTCAACTTTGGACAAGGGGGCAGCGTTCAGGCGGCGGGCGATGGAGTACTGCGAACTTTCGCGACGCAGGAGTATGAGTTTTACGCTCAGGACAGTTGGCGCGTGCGGCCGGATCTTACTTTGACGTTGGGGCTACGCTATGGATACAGCGTTCCGGTGTATGAAACACATGGACTGCAAGCCAAACCCAACGTCCGTTTAGGCGATTACTTTCAGCAGAGGATAGACTCGGCGGCTCAGGGAATCCCGTATGACAAGACTTTCTCTGTTGATTTGGCCGGTCCTAAGAATAACCGTCCCGGGTTTTACGATGCGGACAAGAACAATTTTGCGCCGCGAGCGGCGTTTGCCTGGTCGCCGTCCTTTAGCAATTCCATGCTCCGGAACATCTTTGGCACTGCGGGCAAGTCGGTCATCCGCGGCGGCTTTGCCACGCTGTATGACCGCCTGGGGAGCGCTTTGGCAGTGACTTTTGACGCAAATAACACACTCGGATTTTCGTCCACTCAAACGATCGCGGCGAACACCTACAACGTGACCACACGTCCTGCTCCCCTGTTCACCGGCTTCAATCAGGCAGTCCGGACATTGCCGGGCATTGCAATTCCCAGCAGTCTCACATTCCCGCTGACGACCCCGGCCGACGGAAGACGACGCATCGAGGGTTCGCTCGATGACACAATTAGGACTCCGGTCCAATATTCATGGAATTTCTCCGTCGGCCGCGAGTTTTCTCGCGGGTTGACGCTGGAGGCCTCCTATATCGGACGCGCGGCGCGGCATCTGCTGGCGACGCGCGATATCGTGACGCCCAATAACCTCGTTGATCCGGCGTCGAAGATGGATTGGTACACGGCTGCCGGCTTGCTCTACGATCTGCGCGCCGCCAGCACACCGATCAGCCAGATTCAGCCGATTCCGTACTTTCAGAATCTGTTCCCCGACACGGCTAAATTGAGAGCGGCTATCGAAGGCTACTATGGAGGCAAGCTTCCCGCAGGAAATCTGTCGCCGACGCAAATGGTCTATATCGCGGTTTCACGGCCAAGCGTGACCGGATTCAATGTCGGCGTCGCCGACTACACGACGCTGCAGGATGCAATCGACGATGCCGGAATACGGCCGCACTTGTTTTACCAGCCGCAGTACGGCGCCCTGTCCGTTTTCAGTTCTATCGCCGAGTCGGACTACCATGCCGGGACATTGAGCGTGCGTGAGAAACTCAAGAACCAGTTGACGATGGACTTCAACTATACTTTCAGCAAGTCCATCGACAATGCCTCCGGGTTAGAGACGAGCGGTGTCTACGGAGGCGCGTTCATCCTAAATCCGCTGCGGCCACAAGATAACCGGGGAATCTCGGACTTCGACATCACGCACATCATCAACTCGGGCACTCTCTGGGAGATCCCTGTGGGCCGCGGGCGCAGCTACATGAATGGGATCAATAGTGTCTTGGACGGAGTGCTCGGCGGCTGGCAGTTGACCAGCATTTTCCGCTGGAATACCGGTCTGCCAATCGGCACGCCATTCGATGCGGAGGTCTGGGCCACTAACTGGAACGTGCAGAGCAACGGCACGCGAATCCGGCCATTGGAAGCTTCTCCGACAAAGGCGGGTGCGGCTCCGAATTTGTTCTCCGATCCCCAGTACGCATATAACAGCGTCCGCAACGCGAAGCCTGGAGAAACAGGAGAGCGAAACACCATGCGGCGGCTGGGATTTGTAGCTTTCGATTTCGGTTTGGATAAATCCTTCAAGGTGGGAAATCTTATCAAGGGTGTTCCCGAAGGGCACACGCTGCAGTTTAGATGGGAAGTTTTCAACGCCACGAACACACAGAGGCTCGGAGGATTGCTCGGTGGGCGCAGTGGGTACGGCCTGCAGGTCGATTCGGTGATCGGCACGGCGCCACCGGAATTCGGACGATACCAAAGCATCCAGGGAACACCGCGTGTGATGCAGTTCGCGTTGCGATACGACTTCTGAGGTTTTCAATTATCAGGTTGGAGTCGTACCCTAATCAGGATTATTCCGTAGAAAAAGACTGAACCACGGGGAACACTGGGAACACGGGGACCAGAAGCGACCGTTCAATTGCCTTATGATGTTGCTGATAGAAGAACGTTATCCCCCGTGTCCCCAGTGTTCCCCGTGGTTTAATTTTTTTGAGACGACGCGAGGCGCCACCCAAGGATCGATCCAACCTAATTATTGAAAAACCATCAGCGAGCTTTAGATCGACCTGTTCACCGCGGGGCACAAGCCGCCGTGGTGGTCACTGTTACTTCTTATTCTCCGCGATGTATCGCTCCAGTTTCTGCTTCCCCGGATAATCCGGCCTCTTCTCCAAAAATAGCTGGTACTCGGCCGCGGCTTTCTGTTTCATGCCGGCCGCATTGTACAGAGCCGCCAGACGAAGATGCGCTTCCGCTTTGCCCACCGGATCGAGGCGAATCGCTTCGTTCAGAAAACTTACCGCTTTCGACCCTTTCTTGATCTGAAGGCAAGCTTCACCAAGGAAAAAATTGGCGTCAGCCGAATCCGGATGCAATTGTACGGCACGAGTCAGGACTTCAACCGCGTCATCGTATTTCTTTTGCACTAGATTCAGCTTCCCCATGTTCAAAACAGCGGGAAAGAAAGAGGAACGTTCCTGCAGGGCGCGAAGGTATCCCTTCTCCGCGTCGGTCATTTGACCGAGTTGGAAATGAGCGGTTCCCAGTTCTGTCCAGGCTTCGAAGTCTTTAGGATCGATCGTTACGATTTGATCGAGCAACTTCACTGCCTCGACGTAATCTTTTTTGTTCATCCGCTCCTGGGCCGTTAAGAACCGAGAGCTATTCCCCGCTCCGCGCTGGTACAAATCAGTCACCGACAGGACTTGCACCTTGTTCTGATCGCGCGCCGGGAAATCGGGCTTCCATTCCAGGTAAATGTCGCGGCGAATGTCGGTTTTTATCAATTCGTTCAAGAGAATATGAATGCGTGCCACCTCTTGGCCTTCCATCTCGACGACCAGGTCATACTCGCCATTGAGTACATCGAGAAATCGATAGCGCCCATTGTTTGAGACCGTTTGGTGGTAAATTGGGTTGCCGGCCAGCCTGCAGAGGCTGATCTGAAAGACTTGGGGCTTGAGACCGCCGACCCGACGCTCATCAACCTTGAAATCCCCAAAGAGAACATGGCCTCCGCCTCTCTGCGTCAAGCCAACGCTTCCTGCAGCCAATGCGAAAAGAATAGAAATCGGCAAAAATACAAAGCGTCGCTTCATAGCCAATGTGAACCGGACCGCTTTCAGTCGGGCCCCTTTCTTCATGAGCTTAGCTTCTCACACCTGTTCTTGTTCTCAGCGGACCCAGTCTACCAACAAAATGTCGCTGATTTGCGAGAAGGATTTTGTATCGTGGGTCACTAGCGTAAATCCTCGAGAACGGACGATAGATGCGATCAGCAGATCGTACGGGCCAAGCAGTTTTCCTTGCTGATGAAGAATCTCCTTCAATGGTCCAAAATTCTCGGCGGCCGGCCGGTCGAATGTCAATATTTGAAGGTCTAAAAAGAAATCTTCAAGCAGGAGAAGATTTCGCGTCTTTCTCGCCGAGTGATGAGCGCCGTAAAATAATTCCGCAACGGTGATCGAAGTAACGGCCAACTCCTCGGCCGGGTGCGATGAAAGCTCGTCAGCTACACTTCGATATGAGCCGTTTAAAAAATAGATACAAGTGTTGGTATCCAGGACAAAGATCATCGCAGAGTTCTGCGTCTAGCATCTTTGCCAAGATGGCGGCGTATCTCCTGAATCCGCCGCGGAGTGATCTCTCTCCATTGACCGAACGTCGAAAGCGTGCTTGCTGGAGGTGTTCCTTGAGCTGCCTTTCGTAAGCCCTCGATTAAAATCTCTTGGATACAGCCCGACCGGCTTTTGCCGGACTTTGCTGCCAGGGAGTCGATCTTTGCAATAATTGGGTCGGGGAGATAAATCGTAACTTGCATCTTATAATTGTAATTATAATTGGATCGCAACGCAACTGCTCATTGGTTACCGTCGCGAGTTAACGACAATTCGGATTAGCACTCTACTACTTGCGGAAACTCTGGAGGGCTTGGTGTTCGTTTTCGTAGCTTTCAAAAACAGTCAGCAACTTGGTAATCGCCAATAGTTCATGCAGCTTCTTGGTCAGATTCAACAGCTTGAGTTGACCACCCGAATTGGTGACGTTGGTGTAGGCGCTCACCAGTTCGCCGATTCCTGAGCTGTCCATGTAGCTGACATCGCCCATATTCAGAAGGATGCTCTTGTTGCCTGATTTCACTAGTTCTCGGATCTTGTTGCGCAACTCCACGCTGGTTTCGCCGATGGTGATCTTCCCGCTAATATCCAAGATGGTTATGTTGTCGACGTTCCTGGTTCCGATATTCATTTTTTCTCTCCTTCTAGAATCGCACCTTTTTGGTCATTCTCAGCCGCGTGCCGCCAGTAGTTCCGGGAAGAAACTCCACTTGATCCATAAATGATTTCATAAAGAAAATGCCGCGGCCTGAAGGTCTCATCAGGTTTTCACCGGTCAGCGGGTCGGGAATCCTTGACGGATCAAAACCTTCACCTTGATCCTCCACGTTGACGACTAGTCGATCCTGATAAATCTCGAACTTGACGCCAACCTTCTTGTTCTTATCCATCTTGTTGCCATGCTGAATTGCATTTACCACAGATTCCCGAATTGACATCCCAATCCAGTGCGACGTGTCTTCATCGAACCCCATCATTTTCGTTATGTTATCTGCCAAAGTTTGTATTAACTCCACATGGTCGAGGCTGCTCTCCACAGTCACTTCCACAACATTGGCGCGTGGACTCATAAAGTCCGTGGAATCTTACACTAAAGCAACACTAAAGCAAGAATTTCGCAACTATATCTACAAATCCAGAACAGGTCAACGAAAGTCCAAGGTCGAAGTCCAAAAGTCGGAGGTCGAAAGTCGAAGGTCGAAAGTCGAAGGTCAAGGCTGAAAGGCATCATCAGTTTTTCAGGTCCGCAGGGCAGAACGTGAGAAAAAGTTCACCGCGAAGGCGCGAAGAGCGCGAAGAGTTTTGAATTTTAGTATCTAAGAGTTTTGTTCGAAGCACGCTTGTATCAATTGTTTAGCCCGGCTTGAGGGGCGAGGCACGCCTATTTAGCTCGCAGCCTTCGCGGTGAATTTTTTCTCACGTTCTGAGTCTCTGTCACCATCCTGCCAGGCAGCCAGAAGTCCGCGGCCCGGTCTAAAATCCCGCATGCTAAAATGACCAAGGTGCAATTTCTTTAGATACTTAGACTCGGAATGGCCCGGCTCAGTAAAAAATGGAAGGTGCTGCTTGCCGTCGCCGCATTGGCGATTCTGGTGACGACCTGTTTGCTGCTTTATATTTGGTATCACTTTCCCGTCGATCGATATGTCCACAATCGGATCGTTCGATTCCTGGAATCTAATTACCACGTTAAAGTCGAGATCGATTCGGTTGTTCTGGACCTAAAAAATGACCGCTTGCTGCTGAGAGGCCTGCGCATCAACAACGAGCGATTCCCCGCTTCGCCGCCGCCGATTTCCGTCCAGGAAGTGGAAATCCGTTTCTCCTACAACCTATGGAACCGCTATTTCCGCATCGGTGACATCTTCATCACGAAACCGAATATCCGCGTGCTGGAGGATCCCAACCAATTGCTGAACATCACCAACATGTTCGAGCCACGCAACAAGGAGAAATCTGTCTCCTTTTCAATGGCTGATATCGGAACGGTTGCCATTGAAGACGGCACGTTGCTTTACTTGAATAAATATATCCCGCTCGAGACTCGAGGCGGCAACTTCAAAGCGAAGCTCGCTTATCAGCCATCCGACAAACTATACCGCGTCGAACTCGGCATGGGCGGACTGGCACTGGGCGACCGGGAGCAGGTGCTGCAGGACGTAAAGATGCAAGCTGATTTCCGGGTGAGAAATGAAGTCGCTTCTTTCCAGAAGCTTCATCTGGAAAGCGACGTCATCAGGCTTGATTCAAATCGGGCTTCATTCGATTACCATCGGCTCTGGTATCGACTGCAGGGAAATAGCCAGGTCAATGTCAGCCGGCTTACCTATGACGGATTCAGAAAGTCGAATCTCCACGGAATCGCCCAGTTGGCCGGTATTGTCAGCGGCGTAAAGGGCGACTTCGATTTCAAAGGAAAGGTGACAACGGAAAAATTTCAGGTACAAAGAATCCCACTTTCCGGAATTGCAGCCAATATTCATCTGACAGCCGAGCGGCTCGAAACTCATGATCTGCGCGGTGTTGCCTTTGGCGGGCCCTTCCAAGCAAAGCTGGCGCTAGGTTTCAATCCGAAATCAGCATCTCAAGCCAACGTAGACATCAGCCGCGCCAGGATCGAAACGTTCTTGCCGGCGCTGGATTTTCCCTTCCGTAACATCACCGGAGAAGCAACCTCTCAATTCGAACTTCGGTGGTCGGGACTGGACTTCCAGAACTCTTCCGGCTCGGGAACTGTCAATTACTCTGGAAAACTCGTGGCCACGGGTGGACACGCTGTGGGCAGCGGCTTACCGGAGCCGCTGCCGTACCAGGGCTCCGCCTCGTTCACTAAGGCCGGTACACGCCTTGACATAGAGCGTGGTACCGTTGCCACCCCGCAAAGCCGGACCCAGTTTCCCGGGACGCTCACTCTAGCGGGTGATTACAACTTGAAATTGCAGCTGCAGGCGCAAGACGGAAATGACCTGGTGCGCGCCGCCAGCCTGTTGAGCCCCGAAATCAGGCGCCAACTGCAGGAACGCCAGGTGGCCGCTAATGCCACCGTGGATTTTCAGGGCGCACTTTCGGGAACGAAAAAGGACTTCCACATCATTGGCCGAGTTAGTACGCCGTCGATGCAGGTCAAGCAAGTTCGGCTTTCCAACCTCCGCGCTTCCGTCGACTGGACGCCGCGTTCCTTGCGCCTCGATCAGGCATCCGTGCAGTTCGGAAACAGCACTATCACCGGAACGGTGGGTTATCCATTTGTAGAAAAAGGAGAACCGATTCAGGTAGAAGCAACGATTCGAAATGCCGCTGTTTCCGATCTGCTGGCATTGGGAAATTTAAACTATCCGCTGGGGGGAGTACTCAACGCTCAGATTCATGTCAGCGGACCGGACATCGATTCGATGACCGGTGTTTCAAAGGTGACGGTCGATCGTCCGAGCATTTATGGAGAACCTTTCGATCGACTCACGGCGGACGTGGAGTTTCATGGGAAAGAATTTTCCGTCAGGAACCTGCAGATGCCGAAGGGAAGAGGTCTCGTGAGTGGAACCATCTCGGGCCGTACAGACCTTAAGACTGCGACCGTCGATATCACCGGACGCGAAATACCACTGACGTCAATTCAGTCGGCGGAACTTCGCTCATACCAGCTTTCCGGGCTGCTTAACTTCACTTTAAAGGGAAGCGGACCGCTGGACAATCTCAATCATACCTTCCACGGTGAAGTGGCCAATCTGATCGTTCAGAGAGAGCGATTTCAGAATCTTGTCGTTGATGCCACCGGCCGTGGCCAGCGGGTCGACTTTTTAGCGCGCACCAGCTTTCAGAATAATCGCCTGGAAGCTCGCGGCAGAGTCCTCACGACTGGAGATTATCCATTCTCGGCCACCATGGATCTCCACAATGCCCCCATTCGGCCATATCTGGCTCTTTTCAGGCCGGACTTGGGCCCCGATCTGGGCGGTCTGGCCACGGGCCAAATTGAAGCGCATGGGTCGATGAAGCGAATGGAGAGCGCCACTGTAGAGGCGCGCCTGTCGGCCCTGCAGATAGCGATAAACCGCTATCAGTTCCGCAACCAGGGTGAAGTAGTGGCGCGCTACGTTAACGGCATTATCGACATCAAGCCGCTCAAATTGACAGGTCCGGACACTTCACTGAATGTTGCCGGCCAAATTTCAACTGTCGGTAGCACGCCGGTCAATTTGCGGCTTTCCGGCAACGCGAACTTGCTCCTGTTGAGTAGTTTCATCCCGGATCTCACCGCCCGCGGCACTGTGGCGCTGAATGTATACGCCAGCGGCACGATGCAGCAGCCAAAAATAATCGGCAGCGCAATATTTGAGAAGGCCTACCTGGAACAACCCGATTGGCCCACTCCGCTGTTTGATACTAAAGGTTTCCTCCGCTTCACCGCCAATCAGGTTTCTATACAATCGTTCAGCACGAAAACCCGCTTTGGCACAATCAATGTTTCGGGCGGAATGTTCATGGATGGGCTTGTCCCAACTCGTGGCCGGCTGAATATCACCGGAGAAGGGCTGCGGATTGAGTACCCGCAGGATGTGAAATCGACCGTCGACGTCGATGTCGATTATCTAAAGAGTTCCACCAAGCAATTGCTCACCGGAGAGGTTTACATCCGCAGCTCCGAATATACGAAAGATGTCACACTGGCCGACTTGATCCTGGAGGTATCCAATTTCCGCGCGTTGCCGTCGGCCCGCGCCTACGGACGCCAGCAGGTCAATCTCGACCTGGATGTCGAGGCTTACAAGAGCATCCGGATCAACAACAGCGTCGGAGATGTTGTCGCCAGCGGGGTATTCAGCGTGCGAGGGACTCTGGACGACCCGGTGATCCTTGGGCGCATGAGCGTTGATCAGGGCAAACTGGTGTTGCAGGACAGCAAGTACGAAATCGCGCGTGGCGCTGTTAATTTCAACAATCCCCGAAAAACCACTCCTACCCTTGATTTTGAAGCAGTCACGTCGGTCCGAGACTATACGGTCACCGTCAATTTGCGCGGCCCCCTGGATCACCTGACCACGTCATTCCGATCAGATCCGCCCCTGACAACCTCGGATATTATCGCCATGCTCGCAGTGGGCCGCCCCGTGGAGGCGATGACTGCGGGAACCCGCGAAAAGGCAAGCCAAACACTGGCTTTCCACGGCGCCAGCACATTTCTAACCCGAAGCCTGACCGAAAAGCTCACCAGCCGCAGCACGCGGTTGTTCGGCTTTGATCGATTCACCATAGATCCTTTCGTGTTCTCCGGTTCCAGTCTCAGTCCCCGAGTCACTCTGGGAAAACAGCTTTCCAAAGATGTCGCTGTGATCTTCGCCACTGATCTCGCCTCCACTCAAAACGAGGTCGTCACAATCGAATACACTATCCGCGAAGGTGTCACGCTCGTGGCGACGCGTACCGAAAGCGGTTCGTTCAGCCTGGATGTAAAGCTGCGAAAACGATTTTGATGAAAGCCTTCTTAAGAAGAAAACATCGTTTATTCGCACTTTTTCAGCCTTCCTGCGCGTTCCCCCGTCTCCGTGTCTCCCATCCCCGCATCCCCGTGTTCCCCACTGCGCGCGTGCCCCTGTCCCCCACTCCCCGCGTCTCCCGACCTGTGCCAACACTCTTCGGCGCTTGGCTCTCGCTGGCGCTCCTTTTTCTCTGCCCGCAAATTCGGGCGCAGGACGTTACGAGCGCTAAATATGAAGGCGCGATCATAGACCGGGTCGTTCTTTCCACCGACGGCACATTCACAAAAGTGAGCGAAACGGATTTGCGAAAGCTTTTGGCGCTTCATCCAGGCGACCGTTACCAGGCCATCACCGTCAAGCAATCGATTCAGCGGCTGTTCAATAGCCACTTGTTTTATGACATCCAGGCAGACGTACAACCAACGACGCCAGGGCACGTCAACCTGGAATTCAAAATCGTACGCACAGTCTTTGTCAGCCGCATAACTTTCTCGGGAGGAAAGAAGCTGGACCCCTCAATACTACTGCGCGAAGTATCGTTCCGCGAGAAGGAGCCGTTCGGCCGCGAGACCCTGCTGGACACGGTGGCTCGCCTGGGCGCGCTTTACCAGAAATACGGATATCTCCACCCTGAAATTAAGCCGGAATTGCACTACGACAAAACCAATAGCGTGGTCCATGTAGACTTTGAAATACATGCGGGAGAACACGCGCGTGTCGAAAGCCTTCAGTTTGACGTGGCTCCGCCCGCCAACGTTGCCGCGATACGCCAAGAGATTAAGACCCAGCCGGGGGAGAAGTACTCGGGCGTAGTGCTGGATCAAGACATTCAAGATCTCATGCGCCAGTTCTCACTCCTTGGATATCTGAATGCAGAAGTCTATCTGAAAGACAAGGAAAACATTTACCGGCCGGAGCGAAACGCAGTCATCATTCCGTTGCGCATTAACCCGAAGGATTTCGTCGATGTCGAAATCCGCGGAACCGAACTCGGCTATGACAAGAGATGGGAATTGCTGACGATTTACTCGCAACGAAGTATTGAACCCGTCTTCGTCCAGGAAAGCGCCAACAACCTGACACGGTACTTGCAGGAGCAGGCACACTTCTTTGCCACTGTAAGGTCCGGTGTTCATGCTGACCCTCCTCAGGCGGTGATCTTTGAAGTTAAGCCGGGCGAAAAATTCTCGCTGGGTGGAATTGAATTCGAAAATATTACTCCGGTCGACGAAGATGAACTCGACGCCGTGCTCGCGCTCAAAACCAAGTCTTTCCTCTCAAGCGGAACTTACAGTTCAGAGTTGGTGTCCGAGGACGCCGAGCGGATCCGCAATGTTTTCGTACAGAAGGGTTACATCAATGCGCAGGTCGCGCCGCGCGTGGAGCCGCGCGGCAACAAAGCATTCGTGATATTTCGAGCGCTGCCGGGGCCACTGTTTCATATCAATTCCATCAGGGTTGTAGGAAACAGCGCTTTTGACAGGCAAACGCTGCTGAACTCTCTGCAAAGCCGGCTGGGCGCCGTCTATTCACCTTACACCGTAGCGCTGGATCGAAGCATTTTGGTCGCGAATTACGAAAATGCCGGCTTTTCCAACATCGACTTTCGCTCTGACATCCACTACCCCTTCCCCGGTCTCGCAGACATTACGTACTACCTCACCGAAGGCGACCGTCACTCAATTGAAAATGTCGTAATCACGGGCAACACCAATACGCGCGATAAAGTAATCCGTCGCGAACTGACATTTCGCACCGGGGAACCGGTCTCGCTGGAAAAAGTGCTGGCCAGCGAAAGTAACCTTTACAACCTAGGGGTCTTCAATCGTGTCGAAATCGAAGAGGAACCAACGTTCCGCAATCCTTTTGAAAAAATCATCAGCGTACACGTGGAAGAGGCTAAACGGTATACACTCAGTTATGGGGTGGGATACGAAGATCGCGATCCGCGAGTAACGGTTGGATTGTCAAACAATAACTTTTTAGGAATGGCGCGCACAGCCGCCACGGCGCTGAGGCTAGGCGCGCGCCTGCAGCGCAGCCAGATCAGCTACACCATTCCGCGACCTTTTGAGTGGCGTCTGCCGACGCTGGTCAGCCTCTTTGCTCAGCACGAACGAAAAGTGAAAGGCGACTTGCAGCAGGACGTGGGGAAACCTTTCGACACGACGCGGCTGTCCGCACTGCTGCAGAGTGAGCGCCGCTTAAACGAGCAAACTTCTCTGTTCTTCCGGTACAGCTACGAAAAAGTTACCGTCAGCAATCTGGAGAACCTCGAAGTCTTGTTTCGTGAAAACCGGCCGGTGCACCTTTCTAAACTTTCGGCGGCGCTGCTGAACGATCGCCGGGACGACCCGCTCGATGCGACGCGCGGCACATTCAGCAGCGCCGATCTGCAATTCGTTCCTCGTTTTCTCGGCTCTGAGGCTCAGTTCGTTCGCCTGTTCTTGCAACAACAGTATTTCCGGCCGCTGCCACGCAAACAGCCAATCTTGGCAACGGCGGTGCGTTTTGGATGGCTCAAGCCCTTTGGGAAAAATCCAGTCGATACCAGCTTGCCGGAAGACCTCCGCAATCCCATTCCTATCAGCGAGCGTTTCTTCGCAGGAGGGTCTACATCTCTCCGGGGATTTCGATTGGATCAGGCCGGACCTCTGGTGGAAAGAACTATCATCAAAAACGGCACTCCGGAGAAACAGTTGTTTCCTATCGGTGGAAACGCGCTCTTCATCTGGAACACCGAATTGCGCTTCCCCCTGATTGGCTTTGTCCATGGCGCGCTTTTCTATGACACCGGCAATGTCTTTCGCAGCATCCGGGACATTTCATTCAGCGATTTCTCCAACGCAGTGGGATTTGGGTTGCGCCTGAACACACCGGTCGGCCCGGTGCGAGCCGACTTTGGTTACAACCTGAGTCCGCCACCGAATTTTAAGAAAAATTTGTTTTTCTTCACCATCGGACCGACGTTCTGATGAGCGCGAAAGGGTGTGAAAGAATCCGAGCCGCAACCAGTGGCACAGGCGTTTTCGATGGAGAAGACGGGTGGTTAACTAGGGAACCAGCATTTCAAGAATCTCCTATGGTTGTGGGTTTGGGTGGCAATTTGTCGTGGGCACGGAATTACGGCCCCTGCTTGTCCCCGCGTCCCCGAGTCCCCCTGTCGCCGCGTCCCCCTGTCCGCCTGTCCCCGAGTCCCCGCGTCTCGCTTTCTGCGTGTCTGCTTCTATTTTTTATCTTCCTCGAAGCTTGCTGCCTCCTTCAAGCCGAGATCGTCGATCGGGTCGCGGCCACAGTCAACAACCGGGTCATCACGCTCAGCGATGTGGAATGGAGCTTTGTCGGCAGTCCGAAGCCCCTGCCCGCCAATTCCGAAGAGCGAAAGAAGGCGATGGATGCCGCGCTCGAGGAGTTGATCGAACGTGAGTTGATCACGCAGGAAGTGGAAAAAGAACCACTATTCGCGTTGCGAGAGGAGGACGTCGACAGCGAATTGAAAAAAATGGAAACGCGCTATGGCGGCCATCCAAAGTTGGAAGCAGAACTCCAAAAAAGCGGTTTGTCGCTGGATCAGCTACGCGTCATGATCCGGCGGCAATTGGCCGTCGCCAAATTTGTTGAAGCTCGTTTTCGGCCGTTCATCATCGTGTTGCCAGACGAGATTGCCGCTTACTATCGTGAAACCTATGTTCCCGCACTGAAAAAGGAAGGCATCACTACTCCATCGCCGGTGGAGAAAGTCTCCGACCAGATCGAAAAGGTGCTGATCGAACAAAAACTGGACCAGGAGCTGGACAAGTGGCTCAGCAACGCGAGAAAGCACGCCAAGATTGTAAAACTCCTGTTCCGGGAGCAGTCGCCCAATATTCCTCCACCGGAATTAATCAAGAGTACAAAGGGAAAAGATCAAAAGCCGGCGGTGGCGGGAAGGAAGTAATAAGCAGTCATCGGTCGTCGGTCATCGGCCTGCAGGTCCGCAAGCCGTCAGGCCCACACAGAAATCACGGATTTGCGAATGTCTTTTCGGGGCACCGTGAGACACAATCAGCCTGGCAATAAATGCAAGGTGCCCCGAAAAGACATTCGTGAGTCCGCGATTTCCGCGTTTTCCGTGTCCTAATAAACGGTACCAGTTTTTCTGTTACAGCGTACTAGTCTCGGCCGGCGATCGAACTGCGGCGCTCAGTAAGTATCGTAGCTCGCCAGATGCCATGGTGGCGTGAAATACGCTCACGTCGCCCCACCACTCGAAATCCGCAACGCTCCTGCAAACGCAAGCTTGCTGTGTTCTCCGGGAATGTGCTCCCTTGCAGCGTCCAGATGCCCGCTTGCTCCGAGCAGTCGATGAGCGCGCGAAGCAGCGCTTCACCCAGTCCCTGGCCTCTGGCAAAGCGCCTAACGGGTTG
This sequence comes from Acidobacteriota bacterium, assembly GCA_036006905.1. Classification (GTDB taxonomy): domain Bacteria; phylum Acidobacteriota; class UBA6911; order JACQSX01; family JACQSX01; genus DASXTB01. The sequence goes on along the minus strand of DASYPF010000066.1, from coordinate 188 downwards.
CGCTTCAGCTGCGGCGCAAAGCGCCGTTAGCGCGGCAAGCCGCGCTCTGGAGTTTCTACATTTTCCCAGTCCTCGAAAGCGGACCAGCCCGGCCGCTTTTTGGCTGGGCGCAAGAATAAAGCCCAGGGCGGAGCTTGCGCAGCCCTGGGGCCAGCGATCATTTTTCCACGCCATGAGCCCGGCCCGTT
>DASYPF010000065.1:0-5006 GCA_036006905.1 Acidobacteriota bacterium | reverse complement strand
CAGAAATGTCACGGCTAAAAGGTCCCCTTTTTTCAAATTTCTAGTTTTTGATTTTTAGGCGCTTGAACGCCAATTCCAGCCTGGAACCGAGCTCGCAGAAGCGAGCGGCTGGCTAATGAACCTGCAGGAGGGCCGCGCTTTGGTTAAGCCGGCAGCAGATCCACTAGGATACAGAATTCACTGTAGTTGGATTTACAGGATTCACTGTACGCACTCTAGGGAAGATGCTTCCGCGCGGAGAAAGTTCGAAGGTTTTTTCGGTTTTATTGAGTGGACGTAAGTCGTTGTAGCTGTGTTGGTTACGCGCGCATAACTAATGTACCGAAGGACCCTAGCGCGGCGAAGCCGCGCCCTGGAGTTTTTACATTCGATGGAGAATAGGTCTGAGCCCGCGGAGCGGGCGTCCAGCGTGTAGCCCCCGGCGCAGCGAAGCGGAGCCGGGGGTGAGTTGGGGGTTCGCCGGGAGAGCCCGCAGGGCGGGCGACAGCAGAAAATCCTGTATCGCATCGTATCTGCCACGTTGAAGCCATGCCATCTAATCAACAAGGAGGCGCTTCTTTGGGCATATCACACCGATTTCAAGCCGGACTCCAATTAAGCTAAAGCCTGTCGCCCGACTTGCGGGCTCCCTCTCCGAAAGGGGAAAGGAGGAAGGGAGAAGGGGGGCGCTTGTTGCCCAAAAACTGATCCGCTTGCTCCAGAATTCAGCTTACTCCGTGTTTTCGGTGTTTTCCGTGTCCCATAGTTCATGGCCATTTTCGATCACCGGAATCCACTGCTGCGCAGCCGGATCAACTCATCTATAGACAAATTTGTCATCCCGCGAGATCGCAAGGTCCTAACGTAGTCGGCATTCACTCCATGGTCCCGCAACCGAATCAGATCGGATACGGAAATGTGCGCGTAGCCTTCCTGTTGCAGCGCGGAAATAAACGACGGCGTGACGCCATGATCCCGCATTCTCACAAGCTCATTCAGTTCTAAGCCTTGGTAGCCGAACCGGCGCAGTTCTTCGACATAGGCGCCACTGACGCCGTGATCTCGTGTCCTGACAAGCTCATCGAGTGGAGGCATACGATATCCAAGCGACTGCAGCTTCTGAATGTAATCGATCGTGACGCCATGGTCTCTGGTTTGGATCAGTTGATCGGCATCGAGCTTGGGATAACCGGCGGCGGCCAGTTCTTTGATGTAGGGGGGAGTGACGCCGTGATCCCGCATCCGGATTAGTTGATCCAGTGTACCCAGCGTGTATCCCAGCTCGCCAAGGTCGCGAACATAGTCGAGGGTAACGCCGTGGGTGCCGGCCCGCACCAAGTCATGCATGGAAGATCGCTGGTATCCCTGCCGTGACAACTCATCGACGAAGGAGAGACTCACATCGTGCAAAGCCAGCAGAAATTGCTCGCGCGCAGAAGGAGCTTCATAACCCCGGCGCTGGAGTTCTGTCGCGAATCCGGCATTGGGGACAAAAGTGAAGTGGCCTGATCCTTTATTGTTTTGAAACCAGCCCTCACACCGGAACAAGCCCGCATCGCGCCGGATTTCCAACTCCACAACAGAGCGGTCCACCGATCCCGGGCTGAGGGAGGTGACGTGCATTTGGCGCGGATCAATGTCGCGCGAGATTGTGTTTCGTCCGAATTCGGCTCCACGATAAATCAATGTCAGACAGACCCGGCGGTTGTCGCCTGACGTCTCTGTGAGCCATTGGCCCTCGAACAACTCCTGAGCGGGAAGGCCTGCATTCAGGCAAGCAACCAGAAAAAGAGAAATGACGGCGAAATCCGCCCGTACTTTCCAGAATCGGGTTTTCATGGCTCCTCCGATGTACCTGAATACCGGCGACGCTGAGAAAGGTTCCCAAAAAATAGCTGTCAGCTCTCAGGTCAAGAATGTGAAATTACTGAGCCGCGCGCAATGAAACCATCACTCCGTACAGAAACGCGCCGGCCACGGCTATTGCGACCAGTGCGTTGAGTCGAAACAGGTTTGAGGGTTGCCGCAGATAATACTGCACGTCCGAACTGAGGAAGAAGAGTGTGAAAGCAACCAGATAAGAAAGCAGGTTTGCATCGAAAAAGTGCACCATCACTAATACAAACGCGCCCGCCACAACGAGAGCAAATCCCCAATGCCGTAGAAAGTCTGCCGCTCCTATAGTGCCTATTATGGAAGGCATCGTCACCAGCAATATCACCAGGATTACTTGCAAAACCCTGGCGTGGACGTATGCCCTTAACACACCGAGCAGGATTGCCATTAGGGAGAGCCAGAAGAGCGCCCGCAATACGGAGTCAATCCCGGCAGTCAGGCCGGGCAGGTAGGCGTCCAGCGCGGAGCCAAATGCCGGGTTGACGCTGCGGTGCGCGATCGGAAAGCGCTGTTCCAGGTAATTGAAAACCGCCGCCAGTCCTTGAAGGAAAAGAACCGCGGAAACTGCCGCTATCGCGGCATCCCGAAAGTACGAAATCCTGTCGCCGCCTTTCCTCGGTTGAATCGCGAAGGAAAGTTCTCGCGCGGAGTAGAAGACATCCACCGCCAGCGCCAACAGCAGCGCCAACAGCGTGATTCCCATCGTGGCTAGCACAATTTGGGATATCTGCTGAAACAAATAAGTCTGCCAGCCGACACTGGTATCGTAGCTCTGTCCCCAGGTGCGCAGACGGTTCAGGTGCGTAAAAAGATTGACCCCCGCAACCAGCGAGGCCAGTCCGATATAGAGCCGCCACTTGAAAGAATGCTGCGGCAAGCGCTGCGCTCCGAGAACGATCACGACGACCATAAGCAGTACGGTAATGGCCGACGCAATCGGGTCACTAATGCGCGGCTTGATCAACTCGCGCAGCCATTCTTCGGGAACCTTCAAATACAGTCCCGTGCGATCTGAAAGGGAAGAGGAAGTTGCGCCGGAAGTTGCCGGGATGGACCGCGCGGCGACTTCGTCTCCGGCAACAGTTGCTGTCGCTCGCAGATACGCCTCGCCTGTCACCGGCCTGCGATCTTCCCACACCAGGCGGTGGTCGGTGCGGGCGTCACGCTTTTCTGTCTTGCTCTCCGCCAGCTTCCAATCTGCGACATTCAAGTGAAACATTTTCCCGACATAGTCCTCAGCCCGGCGCTCGGCCTCGGCTTCAGTCAGACCGGTGCCCGGCGCCTTTTCCTCAAGCAGGTGATCGTAGTTGACGATGCGCCCGTCCGAGCCAACGAATACCTGATGCTCTTCCTTCTGTAGCGGGCGAAAATATCTGATGCGCCAGGCAGCGCTAGACGAAATCAACTGCGTGGACCATACTTCGTTTACCTTCTTTATTCCGGCAAGCCGGCGCACGTACTCGGCTTGGTTCACCTGAAACTGCCGGTCAAAACTGGTCGCATGCCGCCATTGCGCCGGATTTACGCTCTGTGAACGAAGAAAGGCGTCCGCAACCTCCTCAGCCCGTCGTGGAGTGGTTTGCCAGCGAAGAAAATCAAGCGGCCCTTCCACGCGGACCAGCCACCACACTGCCAGTCCCAGCAGGCCCGCGACCGCAGCCAATGCCAACTTGGTCTTTGAAAGTGGAACATAGAGGGCCTCTTTCAGAGCCGCTGGGCGGGTGGCAGCCGGTGCCTCTTCCGCTCGTTCTGCGGCTGGAACGGGCGGAGCGACGCGCAATGTCGCGTTAAAAAGCTGCGGATCCGATGCAAAGCGACGATGCTGCCAGTAAAGCGCCGCGGCAATGGTCAATGGAATGAGCACTGCGTCTACGACCAAACCGCCCGCGATCATGAAGTACAAATTCTTGGAGCGAAACAGAAGCAGGCTGATGGTGGCTGCGTTGTAGGTGTAGTGTGCCACCAGCGTGGCCAGAATTCCGAACCGCAGCATGACAAAGCCCAGTATTACCCCGACCAGCCCCACTTCTACGCCGCGAATCCACGCCGGCTGCTGTGGGTAGTTGGAGTGTCCGAATCCCCAAATGAAGGCGGGCAGCGCCACGGCGAGCAATGTCGACTTTGTATACTTCTTTACAAAGGGGATGGCAAAAAGACGAAAAGTAAATTCCTCGGTCGTTGCGGCCTGCAGGCCCACTGTCAGCGGGTAAATCCAGGGGAGCGCCGTGCTCAAAAAATCGCCATACTTGACTTCCGCCGGGCTCCACGCTCCAAAACGCCTCGCAACCAGATAGAAGACCACAACAAACCCAAACTGGATGGCAGCCAGGCAGTAGCCGATTAAAGTCGAAAACAAAAACTCCTTGGTCTGCAGCCCCGATAGGGAGAACAACCTGGGCACAGCCACTTTTTCCCGTGCTGTTTCCCGGTACAGAACATCGCCACCGGCAAGAAGAACGACGACCAGCAGCGTGAATACGACGCCTTGAATCAGGTAGATGATGGTCCATCCGACGACGAAATTCGAGTAAGGTACGGAAGTCGGAAAAAAGTCATACAACTGTGGAAGACTGTTGATCCCGGCTGCGGCCACCACCAGGCCTACCACTGCGCTCAGCCACAGGAGGGGTTTCCACAGGATCTGGCGCTCGCGAATCCTGGGAATGAGCACAAAAAGGACCCCGATGAAAAGAGGAATGGTGAGCAGGTTAGCCACAGTCTGGAAAGTCTGGTTTCGAGAGCGCAGCCGTTGGTAGTCGCGCTGCCACTGTTCCGGGACTTTCAAGAATGGAAGCGCTCTGCCGATCTGGTCTCCGTAGGTGCTCGCCGAAATGCGATAGGTCGCATGCTTGGCGCGAAACTGCTTCCGTTCCCACGTAAAAAGGTAATCGAGGCGTTTCGGGCGCTCCTGGACGCTGTCTTCGACCAGCGCATAGTCGTCCAGGTTCAAACCCAGGTGGTTGTGCAGGAATAGCTCGGCAATATTTTGCGCCTGTAATTTCTGTAGCCTTGCGCCCGGCGCCTGCTCTTCGATGACGTGCTCGAAGCCGACCAGATTTCCCGCTGGATCGAGCCACACGATCAGCTCTTCCCTCTCGGGAGGCCTGAAGAAGCGCACCTTCCAGCGCCAG
>DASYPF010000064.1:0-14905 GCA_036006905.1 Acidobacteriota bacterium | reverse complement strand
CGCGGCGAGAGCTCGAGCACGTAGAACGGGTTATCCACGAGGCGGTCGCGCGGATCCAAGCTGCAAGGATAGTTCAGGGCGTGCGGCCGATCGGTTGACAACGACCACCCCCTCCGCCAAGATCCACGTCCCCTTGTCGATGGGCGGTTAGCTCAGCGGCAGAGCATCGGTCTTACAAACCGGGGGCCACAGGTTCAAATCCTGTACCGCCCACCAGCTCTCCGCCCGGTGCGCCTCCGCTCCAGCGCCACCGGGACGCCTGCGGGGTCGTAGTTCAGTTGGTTAGAACGCCTGCCTGTCACGCAGGAGGTCGCGAGTTCGAGTCTCGTCGGCCCCGCCATGATTCCAAAAGACTTATCTATTCTTGTCCTGGCGTAATTTCGGAAGGCAGCCGAAAGTCCACCTCATATCCACGCGCTCCAAGAAATGCTCCAGTTCCGCCCACAATAGAATTATTGCCCTGCGTTACCCCAAGGGCGCCCCCGGAGGGGGAGAACCTGCTCCGACTTCGATCCCTATGATGGTTCCGATCGGCGTGCTGTCAGCATTCAAAATTTCAAATCTAGTGTCTACCATGGCATTCCGCTACGGAGGCATTTGGACCCGGAGAGATTGCATATGCATGCACATGCATGTAGAATATTCCCCATGCGAACAACCATTGAGATGAAGGACGAGCATCGTGCCAAACTTCTTGAATTGGCTGCTCGCCGCGGCGAGAAGGGTTTCTCGAGTATTGTTACAGAAGCGATTGACAAATTCCTGAAAGAGCAGGCCGCAAATGCAAAGCAGCTCCAAAAGGCGCTCCTCACGCGCGGTAAACTAAGCGGCAAAGAGGCAAATCAACTCCGAGCTGAGACCGCCGCACTGAGACAATCATGGCGATCATCGTAGTGGACACGGATGTGCTGATTGACTTCTTGGCGGGGCGCAGTCCGGCGGCAGAGCGCGTGGCAGCAAGGCTGCAAGAGGGCAGGCTTGCGACAACAACAGTGAACCGCTTCGAGCTCCTTTGCGGAGCGAGGAGTCAACGGCAAATCCTATTGATCAGGGATCTTTTGGAGGCTCTGCCTGCCCTTTCCCTTGACGAGGCTGCGGCTGACAGAGCGGCGGCAGTGCGGCGCAATCTGGAACAGCGCGGGAAATCGGTCGGGATGGCCCACAGCTTGATTGCGGGAATCGTTCTGTCGCACAAGGCTGAACTGCTGACAGGAAACCGCCACTTCGAGAGAGTCGATGGGCTCGTGTTGGCGGAATTAGATTGAGTGGTGGTCCATGAGATATGGAACACCTCCATTCCCAAGGGCGTCACCAAGTGCCGCTGATACTGCCCCTGAGGGACCGCTCTTCGACCTAAGTCGGAACTTGCAGCGCCAAAGGAAAGTCCGGGTTCATCAGGGAGCTGCCACCGTCGACGGAGATGGTTTGCCCCGTGAGGAAGCCCGCTTCTTCACTGCATAGCAAGGCGCAAACATTAGCGATGTCGGCCGGCGTGCACAGCCTTCGCATGGGCGTCCAACCGGACTCCGCCCAGTTCTTCAGGGCATCCTGCACTGCTTGAGGCGTCTGTCCCAGAACGGTCGTTTCATCGCAGCAGCCCGGGCTGACCGTATTCACGGTAATGCCATGGCGGCCTAGTGCAACGGCAAAATACCTGCCGATACTGTCGAGGGCGGCCTTGGCCGGTCCCATGCCAACCCACGCCTGCCAGCCGCCGGTTCGCCCGCCTGGCGTGTACGAAAGCGCGAGGATCCTTCCTCCTCGGGTCATGTATTTTGCCGCCGTCCTTGCGCAGATAAAGAATGCTCGCGCCTGGGTATCGAAGGCGAGTTGCCATTTGGCAAGTGGAACCTCTGTCGACCACGTGTGCTCATAAATTTCATCCAGCGGGGGGATCACGCTCTGAATGAAGATGTCGCAGCCACCAAGCTTTTTTGCGGCTTCCTTGACGACATTCTCGGCCACACTTGGGTCGGATACGTCGCCTTGCACGAGAACACCGGTAGCGCCGGCCGTCCTGAGCTGGGACACCGTGGTCTCTGCCTCGTCCTTTCGCGTACGATAATGAACTGCGATCTTTTGCACACCCTCTTTTGCCAGCTTCACGGCAATGCCACGTCCGATGCCCCGGGAGCTCCCGGTGATGAGGGCTGTGTTGAACGGTATCTTCATATACTTTCCTCCATTTGAGATATAAGCATATAGATGAGAGGAAGCGGCTGGCTCCCGCACTTGGGAGCCTAACTGTCGAACCTCTGCTTCTCAGTTCCCAGTTCCCAGTTCCCAGTTCTCAGTCTAAGTTATCGGATCTGTCGGCGCGAGCAAACATTAATGGCAGCTTGAGCGGAACCGTTTAACTGACCACCCGGAACTGAGAACTGGAAACTGAGAACTGAGAACTGAGAACTGGGAACTGGGAACTGAGAACTGAGAACTGGAAACTGAGAACTGAGAACTGGAAACTGAGAACTGGGAGTCACAACCTCGGCGGGGCAGGCTTGAGGGGTGCGGCCCAAGACTGCGCGCCTGCGACCTTCAGCTTGCGTTTGTAAACCTTGTCGCCGCAGGTGGCAAAAAGTGTGTCAAAGTTCGGGCCGCCAAAGCAGAGGTTCGACACTTTCCCGTTCGGCGTTGGAATGATGCAATTCACGCGGCCGGCCTGATCGCAGACCTGGATGCCAAGCCACGTGGCAGCGTAAAGCCGGCCGTCGCGGTCTACGCGGATGCCGTCGGCACCGCTGTCGTCGGCAGTGTCGGGCACGTGCAGCCAATAGTAACGCTGCTTGAACTGCAACGAGCCATCCGGCTGTATCTGGTAGCTGTAAACCCAGTGAGAGCGGTAATCGGCCACGTAAAGCAGCGTCTGGTCGGGTGACAGGGTGATGCCGTTTGCATAGCGCAGGCCGGTGTCCACCATCTGCTTCCCGCCGCCGGCCTTGATCAGCCAGATCTTGCTTGCTTGGCTGCTGCTAATGGCCAGAGGATGTGTAACGTAAACGTTGCCGTTGTGCGCAACGACGATGTCGTTGCCCACAATGCCTTCGGCAATGACCGTCGCCATCCCCTCCGCGTCGTAAGCAATGATCTTCTCCTCACCGGTCGCCACTGCGTAAAGCCGCCCGTCCGGACCGAATGCCTGCCCATTCGCTTTCTTTGAATCGGCGACGAACAGGCTCACCTTGCCATCGAGGCCGACCTTGTAAGTCTTGCTGTTGGGAATATCGTTGAAGAACACTTCGCCTTTCGCGTTGACAGCCGGACCCTCGGTGAATTTGTAGCCTTCAGCCGCAAGTTGCCACCCTTGGCCGGGAACCAGGATGGCGTTGAGTGCGGCATTCTTCGTCTCTCCGGTCTTCACCGGCTGCGGCCAATACTTCCAGAGCCAGCGCATCGCGTCGGGGAAAATGGCTGTGGCGTGGTTGCCGCTGTGGGCGCCCTCGCCCCAGACTTGCTGCACTTCGTAACCTGCGAACGTAAAGGCGCGCTCCATCGTTTGGTTCGCCATCCACCAATCGCCGCCGTAAATGTTCAGATCGTTTGAGCCGTCCTGCAGAAAGATCCGAATCGGCTTCGGTTCGAACTTTCGGATCAGCGTGGGGTAATGATCGCCGCCGCGAAGGCCGACGTAAGTGCCGATCGCGCTGAAGACGCGGCTAAAGGCGCCGGGCCGCTCCCAGGCCGCCGTGAAGGCACAAATCGCGCCGCTGCTCTGACCACCGATGGCGCGGTCGTTGCCGTTGTGCGAAAGGCGAATGGGGCGGCCGTCGGCTGTCTTCTTCGTCTCGACTTCGGGGAGCAGTTCTTCCAGCAGAAAGCGGACGTAGTTGTCGCCCAGGCCGTCGTATTCGTAGCTGCGGTTGAAGCGGTCGAGCGCGGCATTGCTGTCTGCGGCTTTCACGCGCCCGTGCATCACAAAGATTCCGATGGTGACGGGCATTTCTTTTTTGTGGATGAGATTGTCGAAGACGGTCGGCGCCTGATACTGAAGGCCATCCTGGTTCACGTAGACACACGCAGGCTGCTCGGGGGTGTATTGCGCCGGCACGTAAACCCAATAGTCGCGGTAGGTGCCGGAGAAAATCTTCGACTGGTCGAAGCTGAACTTGAGCACTTCGCCTTTTGGCACGCCCGGCTGCGGCTTGGAGTCAGGCCCAAGTGGGTAGTTCTGGGGTGTCTGCGTGGGCGCGGTCGAGAATAGGAAGAACGCTAGGATCAGGGATGGGAAAGCGGCGGTAGTTTTCATAGTTGTAAAGGATACAGCCGCTGAGGAAGTCGGCAATCAGCAGGAGGCAGTCGGCAGTAAAAAACGTCATTTGTCATTCGTCATTTGTTGAGTTTTGCAAATTGTAATTCCCAAATTGAGTGGAGTGAAGTAGATTCGTAGAGCATTCACGGCAGAGCCGCTTTACAGCGGCGTTTTGAGACCAGCCTCCTTCGCTTACCCTAGGCTGCAATTCTTTCGGCCTTTCAGGCTTCGAGAGCGTAACGTTTCCAATTTTGGCGCATCTTGTAATCACCTAGTAGTCCGCACTGGTCATTGGTCTGAACGCCGCGGATGCTCAGGCCGACGCGCTGGGTGGGAGGCACGTGTTTAGAGTTTGGAGGGCGACATGAAAAGGATCGTTCGAGCACTCATATTTTTCGTTTGCTTAATGGGGCGGCAAATCTTGCCACTCGGGCAGTCGGTTCAGGAACTGGGTTTTCCGAGTCCGGCGGTAGTTGAAGTGGTTTTCCCCTATGTCGGAGTATTACAACCCGAAACTCCAGGGCGGCGCTACAAGGTCTCAAAGCTCGCGCTGTCCGAGCGAACGCTGTCGCATGGAAAGCGCTTGGCTTTACGCATCTAGCCTCCGCTGGGCTTGCCCCAGCGGGGCGGAAGATTGTTCACTAGATATCCCATTATTCATCTGGATGGCCTCCACTGGCCTTGTGCCAGTGGGGCCAAGAGTGCCTGCCGACAGGAGGAAATCTTCGTCCCGCCGGGGCAAGCCCGGCGGAGACGGTTTTCCTGTTCACTACTCACTAGTGAAAAATCTCGCGCCCCGCTGGGACAAGCCCAGCGGAAGCGCCAATTTTCTCTCACGTTCTTGTCCCAGCGACCACAAGATTTTCCACTAGAGCCGCATCAGTTACCGAGCTCCGACCTCCACCGGTCTCGTGCCGGTGGGGGCCAAGATTCGTCACTGTCCCTGCCAGAAAACACCCAAGTCGTATTCACCACAAGTTCCCACATAAAGACTGAACTGGAAGAGAGGCGCATTGCCCAGGTTCAGACAAATCTCGTTCATATAGGTGAGCGCTGCATCAAGGGGGGATTCGGTGAGATTGCAACCAACAATGAGATGGATGTGATCAGGTAGAATTGCGACTCGAGAGATTAGGTGATCTCGTCGAGAATTGATCGATTCAATGGAGCTGCCGATTTTCTCCAGGTCACTTTGCTTGATCACTCTCCAGCGCCTGTCGTTCACAAGCACAATATGAAGGTTGTACCAGTAGACTGCATGGGCGCCTCTGCGGGGCAGGGAAAGATCCACCCCATTCTGCTTCTGCAATCTCTTAAATCTCTCCGCAACACGCCTGTCAGCTATCGGATGATGGCATAATTGCCTGGCAACATAGCTTTCAAGCACTGAGCGCCGCCTTGAGCCGATGCTTCGGATGGCGTAATTACGTTGGAAGGCACTTGGGTAGTCGTCTCTGAGTAAGTACTGCAGACGCCCCTTGATGCAACGAGATATGCCCGCCGGAGAAACGTCCGGTGTACTGCTGACGAGAAACTGGCTGCGGAGTGCACGCTGAAATCTGTGACTAAGGATTCGAACCCCGTCCGGTTCCGTTGATGTCTGCAATGAGGCTAACCAAGGGTCATCATTGACCCCCATCTTCCACAGTGCCGTGAGAACCCAATTGAGCTGATAGGCACAGCGGCAATTAGATGGCGAATAAACCAGTTCAACGTTCATCACTAGACATAACTGGCTGCCGGGAGTTTTTGCGAAAAGTATTTGGATTTCTCGGAAGCAATCTTGGGCCCCACCGGCACGAGGCCGGTGGGGAGGCCGGAGCTAGTTGACGAATCCGGATCTAGTGGAGAATCTTGCGCTCCGCTGGGCAAGCCCAGCGGAGGCAGGAAATGTCCAAACCCCTCCGGCAAGCCAGAGGCTTTCCATGATTTTACGTGAAGGGAATCTTGGGCCCCACCGGCGCGAGGCCGGTGGAGGCCGGAGCTAGTTGACGAATCCGGATCTTAGTGAAAAATCTTGCGCTCCGCTGGGCAAGCCCAGCGGAGGCAGGAAATGTCCAAACCCCTTCGGCAAGCCAGGGCTTTCCTGGATTTTACGTGGAGACAATCTTGGCCCCACCGGCGCGAGGCCGGTGGAGGCCGGAGTTAGGTAACGAATGCGGCTCTAGTGGAAAATCTTGCGCTCCGCTGGGGCAAGCCCAGCGGAGGCAGGAAGTGACCAAACTCCATCACAGTCCCGAGAGGTGCTCGATTTTGCCGGTGCTGTCGCCGATCTTTTCCGGATGCACGCCCATGCGGTCCAGCAGCGACAAGTACAGATTGGTCATAGGCGTCCCTTGTTTGAAAACGATGTGCCGCCCAGGTTTCAGGCTGCCATCGCCACGACCTGCCAACAGTACGGGCAGGTTTTCGTGGGTATGGCGGTTGCCGTCGCTCAACGCGCTGCCGTAAATGACCATTGAATGATCGAGCAGCGTGCCCTCGCCATCCTGAGTGGACTTGAGCTTCATCAGGAAGTACCCGAACAGCTCCGCGTGGAGACAGTTGATCTGGGCGACCTTCTCGATCCAGTCTGGGTTGTTGCGGTGGTGCGTGAGCGGATGGTGCGGGTCGGGAATGCCGATCTCAGGATACACGCGCATACTCCCTTCGCGTCCTATCATTAAAGTGGCAACGCGAGACAGATCGGCCTGGAATGCCACCACCTGAAGGTCGTACATTAGTTTCGCGTAATCGGGAAAGGTAATCGGGATTCCAGCGGGTTTCTCAATCGCCGGCGCCAGCCCGCGGTTGTCTTTCTCCGCACTCTCGATCCGCTTCTCGATTTCCCGAACTGCAACCAGATATTCATCAATTTTGCGGCGGTCCGTCGGTCCCAAGGTCCCGACGAGTTTCCTGGTGTCCTCGCTCACAAGGTCGAGGATGCTTCTGCGGTACTGAGCGCGCCGAGCCCGAATTTTTGGATCCAAACTGAGATCCTCTGTTCCGAACAGACGCTCGAAAGCCGCCCGCGGGTTGATCTCCGGAGGCATCGGTGTCGTTGGAGTGCGCCAGGAGATGCTGTTGGTGTAAGCACAACTGTAACCCGAGTCGCAGTTGCCTACTGTGCGTGAATCTTCGCAGCCCAGTTCGATAGATGGGAACCGAGTCTCCGCAGCAATCTGTTGCGCCGCGATCTGATCGACCGAAACGCCGGCCTGAAGGTCGGCGCCCGCTGTCTTCTTGCAGTGAACTCCAGTCAGGAAAGAGGCCCCCGCTCGGGCGTGGTCGCCAGGCCCGTCGCCCAGCGCATTCCCATTATGATCTTCCAGCCCCGACAGCACGAACAGATCCTCGCGGCAAGCTTCCAGCGGTTTTAAGATGCGGGTGCACTCAAAGTTCTGCCCCGCATCTTTGGGCGTCCAGTCTTTCATGACAATACCGTTGGGTACATACACAAAGGCAAGCCGGACAGGAGACTTCCTGGTCGCGGGACTAATTGAAGCCAAGGCGGGCGCCATCGCTTCCAGCACCGGCAGCGCGATGGCCGTCCCCATCCCTTTTAGAAATGTTCGTCTCGGCAGGTGCTTGCGCGTGATGATCATGGTCCACCCCTTTCTCTTTGCATCTGAAACGGCAGACTCGTAACAATCTCCAGCACCAGGCTGGAAAAGTGGTAGTTGTTGGCCGCCACAGCGCTGGCGATCTTCTTGACCGTGGGCTTGTCATAGCGCTCCAGGCCGCGCCCCAAAGCGTAGGTTAGCAACTTCCCGGTCAGGCACTGGGCGAAAGCGTCGCGGTCATTCTTCACAATCGCCTTCAGCTCTTGCGGTCCATGAAATGACCTTCCATCCGGCAGTGTACCAGAAGCATCGACTGAAAACTTGCCGTCTTGCGTCCGCCAAGCGCCGATGGCATCAAAGTTTTCCAGCCCAAACCCAAGCGGGTCCATGCGCCCATGGCAGGCGGCACAGGTCGGGTTCTTGCGGTGCTGTTCCAACTGCTGGCGCAGCGAGGCAGAGGTGCCAATCTTGGTCTCGTCCAGGTTCGGGACGTCCGGGAGTGGTGGCGGAGGGGGATCGTTGAGGATGTTGTCCAGAATCCATTTTCCGCGCAGCACCGGCGAGGTGCGCGTGGCATAAGAGGAAACGGTCAGGATGCTGGCGTGCGTGAAAATCCCGCTCCGTTGCGCGTTGTCAGTCAGAACGACTTTACGGAATTCCGGCCCCTTGATTCCCTGGATCTGGTAGAGCTTTGCCAGACGCTCGTTGAGGAAGGTATAGTTGCCGTCAATGAAATCGAGGATGCTCCGGTCCTCGCGAACGATGCTCTCAAAAAACATTTCCGTCTCCCGGCGCATTGACATGCGCAGGTATTCGTCGAATTCTGGAAATCGTTGCCGGTCTCGTTTGGCCGATTCGAGCTTGCGCAACTCAAGCCACTGGCCGGCGAAGTTCTCCGCCAGGGCCCTCGACTTCGGGTCCTCGAGCAGGCGCCGCACCTGGGCGGCGAGCACCGCGGGCTGGCGCAGGATGCCTCGGTCCGCGCAGGCCAACAGCTCGTCGTCTGGCATGCTGCTCCAGAGGAAGTACGAAAGACGCGAGGCTAGTTCATGCTGGCTGATGGGATGCGCGGCTTCGACGCTGGTGGCGGTTGCCGGCGGGCTGTCCTTCTCAATGCGAAACAGGAAACGTGGCGAGACCAGCATCGCTTCGAGCGCGACGCGAAGCCCTTCCTCGAAAGAATCGCCTTCCTGCTGAGCAGCAGAAACCAACTTAACGAGCTGGTTGACTTCCAGTGATGTCACGGGCCGGCGGTATGCCCGGCGCGCCAAGCCGGCCACGATTCTGCCAACACATCCCGCCTGATGACGGCCGTCGAGATGCCCACACGCGTAGATTTTCTTCAAGCTTTCAGCCGATGGCCCTTTCACCTGCGAATATGGACCCGTCACCTCCAGCGAACCAATCCGGGCATCGTTCGCAGCCACTTTTTCCGATCTCCGGGCCTCGAATCTCTTCCTGAACTCTTCGATTCGTTCCGGCGGAAGGCCCGGTGGCGGCTTGAACTGTGGTGGTGGCGGCACCGGCCTCTTCGACGGGTTCGGCCCGCCATAGGCGAGCGGCAGTCCCTCGTACAGGCGCAGGAGCGAAGCTGCGATCCAGTGATCTCCCGCCGAGATCCTGGTACGGAATTCCGGTCTCATGCCGGCGAAGTCCTGCCGGTCCTCAGAAAACGAGGCGATCCCGGCTGGATCGAAATGTTGCACCTGGATCTGGCGGCCATCAACCCACAAGCAGATTTGAAGCGGTTCTGACCCGGCTGGTCGGACGCCACCCAAGACCACCCGAATAACATAATCGCCGTCGACTGGAAAACGGTGCGTCACATGAAGCGCATTGGGCAGGCTCAGCCCGGTGAGGTCATAATCGAGCAACGGTGTCGCGCTGGAAACGATTCTCCGTTCCGTTGAAGGGTGACGGACCAGCGTCGGTTTCAGCAGCTCGATGCCGAACACAGCCGTGCGGGCGATCTTCTCGGCGGCCGCCAGGTACTTTTCCATCAGCACGGGAGAAAGCGAGAGCACGTCGCCGATATTGTCGAACCCGTAGCCCGAATCATCCTGCGGGAAACCATCTGCCGGTCGTAAATCCACCCCCAGAAGATCCCGCACCGTATTGTTGTATTCGGTCCGATTCAGCCTGTGGGCCGTGACTCGTCCCGGGTCGGGCTTGATCAGCCGATCGGCCGCCTCGAATTCCTCATCGATCCAGCGGATGACCGCGTCGACTTCAGCTTGGTCTGGGCGGGGCACTCCTTTGGGCGGCATCAGTCCTGTGCGCAGCTTGTACAGGATGCGTTCCCATTTCTCTCGATCCTGTGTGACTGAAGCGCGAGTCTTGTACGCCTCCAGATTCAGGCTGCTCGTCTTGAGCTTCTCGTCGTGACACTGGTAGCAGTTCTCGGAGAAGAATGGCTGAACCGACTTATCAAAAGCAACCGGATTCTGGGGGCTTGGCGCCTGCCGTCCGGATGCCGCAACGGCCAGGCAGACAAGCGGCAATGCTATGAAAAGCGTGCGCGCCAGATTCCTTCTCATACGGTTTTTTGTCCGGTCAAGCGGTTACCAGCCAAGCAACGGCTTCATTATTATATGCGAATTATATCCGAAACGTCGGCGCTGTTGCCGCCGATCCCCCAAAAGAATCAAACCCTGTCAGCGGTTTTATATTGGACAATCCGCAGTTATGATAGTGCGGTGCTATATCCGGAATCAAAAGGAAAGGCACAGGCGCAGGACAATTGAGTGGAATTCCTTGAATTGCTCAAAAGCTACCGGTGCCAACTTATGATTAAATTATTCGCCATCTCATTTGCGCTCGCGAGTATTCTCATCGCATTCACCATCGTTACGTTCTGCGGACAAATGTTTCGCTGCGGCTGTACGCTCGCGTCGGGGCTAACTTACTGCAACATACACCAAGCGGCGCTGCATTCCTGTCCCTGGTGCAGTCGCGGGAAAACGGAATTCACTCTCTGGATGCTGGGGATTTTCGGCGGTACGGCAATCACGATTCTTGCAGCTCTTCAACGGATAGGCCCTCGGCTTTGGATCGGGATGGCGGCCGGCCTCGCTGGATATCTCTTTTGGGGAAGTGTGTTCGGCCTGGCGACCGCCTTGATCGATCGATACCCCGTGTTTTTCGGATTCCGCATTTGAACCGTTGCACTTTCGTGAACAAGCCGGTTCCAATATAGAAATCGGCCGACACGCAGGTGCCTATATGAGGCGGTTTTCCAGATCTCACGGCGTCGAACTGGCCGACGCCCTCATTGCAGCCAGCGCCTTTTCTCACAATCTCCCCCTCTGGACGCTCAATCGCCGGCACTACCCGATGAAGGACATCGATTTTTTCACCCCGCCTATCGCTTGATAGTGATTGTCGCCGCCAATATCTTTGTTACAGTGAGGCAAGGGGCGGTCGGCCATAAATACGCACTAAAATGAGTACAACTAAAAAGGGATTCGAATGGAGGCTGCTATGGAGAGGGCACCTCCTGCTTTTCGAAGAGACGCCTGGCCCCACCTATTCGGTCGCATCAGGAGGCAAGCTGCTTTGGGTCTTTGTGATAGTTGGGCTGTTGATGCACCCATTGTGGTTATTTGCCGGAAGCGTTCTGCATCTCCGCGGAACCGAGTGGCAAAAACTTGGTCCCACTTGCTTGTTGGCGGCCTCCGCCGTGCTGGTTTGGCGTTTTGCGAAGGTGCCATTTACTGAATTGGGACTTCGTCGATGGGATCGATGGAATATGACAGAGAGGCTCTACTTTCTGCAGATCGTTCCTTTGGCCAGTATTGCTTTTGCACTGGTATTTTCTTCAAGTCTCGCCTCGCTCTGGCGCGATCGGAGTGTGATCCAAATTATCTTTCTAAGTATACTGCCCGGCTTGTTGTGGGGCTTCTGCCAGGAGTTTTTGTACCGGGGAATACTCCAGACTGAACTTGTCCGGCGCTGGGGAACTGTGAGCGGAGTGCTGGCAAGCAATTCGCTCTATACTTTCGGCCCGCTCCACTTTTACCACTTTCGCCTGGCCAAAGATGATCCAGAGCACCTCTGGATTTTTCCCGCAATTTTTGGAATGGGTATGATCTTTGCGGCCATCTATCACCGATCACGTAATCTCTGGATCATCGGTGTCATGCATGGACTATGGCCGCTGAATTTCATGTAGGCCAAAAGCTCCTGAGAACGTGAGAAAAAATCAAAAGCTTAACCGCGAAGCGCGCGAAGAGCCCAAAGGAACTAATGGCTGTTGCTCTTTCCCCAGGCTCCGCTCCGCAGTGGCAGCGAGTTTCTTGAAAGCGACGTGATATCCTCCGCGGCATGGGTCTGGGGAAAAACTGCGGAGGCCAGAAGAACAGGAGCCTATTTGTTGCTATTAACTCGGGCGTGGTGGCAGGCCTGCTTCTGCTTATCCTCTTGAATTTTGTCGCCGGCAGCCCCAGAGCGCGTTTGAACGTGATTCAGATTGTCTCCACGCTGTTCTTCCTCGCAGTGATTTTGCGTCAGATAATCGGCGGGAGATCTGCGGAAGGCGAATCCCACCCGAAAGCGCCAAGTTCGCGGGGATCAAGCCGCTCAGAATGCGACGATGCTGCGCGTGTTTGCTCGTCACATTCTTCACGCTGGGCCTGCTTTACAACCTAAATGCCTGGAGGTGGACTTGTCAGCTTTCTCGCCGATTTGTGTCGGAATTGCGCCAACTGGAACCCTCTCCTCCACCCGATACGGAATTCGCTTTTTTTGGTCTCCCTGAGAGCGTCCGAGGAATCTTCTTTCTGCCGGTGGGCCTTCGAGATCTGGCAGTGAAAGAAGCTTATGGCCGCGAAGATCTGCACGCGTCCCGATCGGCAGATGCCTTCTCCGGAGCTACTCAGCCCGCCGCACCAGGACGCCGGCTGATCAAACTGTATTGGAAAGGGACCACTGATCATTTGTTAGCGAGCGGAAAGAATTGATTTGCGAGGACGACTCGGTAGATTTACGTTACACCGATTCTGCGCCCTCGCTCAGGATTGTTCCGTAGAGAAAGACTGAACCACGGGGAACACTGGGGACACGGGGACCAGAAGCGATTGCTCAATTATCCTATGATGTTGCTGATGGAAGAACCTTATCTCCCCGTGTCCCCAGTGTTCCCCGTGGTTTAATTTTCTTGAATTTTCAAGTGCCGCGTCGGCCCGCGCACTCTGTGGCGGCAATTACTGCGGCCGCAGCAGCGCCCGCTGAAACTCGATGGCATCGGCCGGTGTGGGAAGGGCAAAGCTCAAGAAAACCAGCCCCATTTCATTGGTGGTCTGCTCACCGTAGGTGACGCGCACCGGCGGATGCGCGGGATTGCGCGGATTGCTTTCGGAATTATCATACGTGTACTGCATTTCGATGCGCGTCCCTTTCGGCAGCGGAACGGGCGTCGTATAGCTGTAGGCGCCCTGCCAGTTAAAGTCCCAGTCGCGGATCCAGATGAGCGGCTTGTCAGTGCCGTCGGGCAGATATGCGGTGACCTTCATGTCTTTGCAGAGATAATGAGCATGCGGCGTGATCCGAAGCAAAGCGGCATCTCCCGGCAGCTGCATCGACTTCTTAATGACGTAGTGCGAATCACCCGGCGCAATATCGATATCCCGCGTGCCCAGGATCATTAGGGCGCGACCCTTGGTGGGAGGATCCGTGAAGAACAGGCCGAGCGAAGACTGGTCCTGCTCCGGCTTGCCGTCTGGATGGTAGTGAATCTGGATCACCAGATCGGTGCCTTTGCGCAGCGTGAGGGCGTAACCTGGCGTGGGTTTTACCGGCACGCTTCCGGGCGCCCATCCGCCCCCCAGACCGGCGGGAAAAAAACCCGGGCCTCCAAAGCAGGGATAACTTCCGTCCGGTGAGTCAGCGGACAGCTTTCGCGCCTGTCCCAGCGGGTCGGTAAACACAAGGGCGTGATGGACCGTACGGCGATTATCGGGACGAAACTCCGTTGCGGCGACATAAACGTCATGATCGAGGTTCAGCGGAATCACAAAGCAGCGGAACTGGTCGGGCCCATCGGCAGGCACTGCAAATTTCGCCGCCGCTGTTACAACTCGATCGGGCTGGCCAAGCTGCCAGCCGCCGGTGAACGTGGGCGGCGTAGGCTTAGCGGCAGGGTCACCCTCGGGAGCGCCGCTACTGGCCCACTTTGCGATTAACGCGATCTGCGCGTCGGTGAGACGCCGTGCATCTTTGAAATCGCCGTAGCCCGGCTCGGCTTTCCAGGGCGGCATTACATGCGCACCTGTCAAGTCGGCAATCAGCCTGGCGCGTTTGGCCGTGTCCTGATAAGTCAGCAGCGAGAAAGGCGCCACTTCGCCGGGCCGATGGCAAGTGGCGCAGTTGGAATACAGGATGGGCGCGATGTCTTTGTTGTAGGTGGGCGCCGCATCAGCGCCGGCGGCGCAGATGGTGATTCCAGTCAATATTGCAACGATGAATGCGGCAATGAGTCTCATTCGAACCGGTCCTTTCATTTCATTCTGGCAATGGCGCAACCGACCGCCTTTGTACGGGGGTGAGGCGCCGGTTTTCCGCTCAAAGTAGCGTCCAGGGCGTCGCGCAGGTCAAATGCCGTGACTCGCACGCGCTCCTTTCCGTAATCCTCAAGGCGATTGTCGATCCGACCGAGATAAAGCAACCGGCCGTTCGGGGAGAGCACCGCGGCTTCGGGAATGGTCGTCGCGCCAGTATAGGCTGGGAGCAGTTGCTGCGGATCGAGGAGATAAGGAAAACCGTAGCCGAATTCCTTTCCGTGCCGGCGGACTTCTTCAACGGCGACAGTGACGTCACTCTGGACCGCATAAAACGCCACTCCGCGCGGTGCGTAAGCGCGCTCGATCCGGTTCAGCTCGGGAACATACCTGTTGCTGAGCGGGCAATCCGTGCTGACAAAGAACAGGACGATGGCGTGCTTTCCGGCCCATTCGGCCTGCGTGTGCATCCGGCTTGCCGTATCGGAAAGCGAAAACTGCAGCAACGGAGCCCCCTGAGCAGCCAAAGCGGAGCCCACCAACATGGCAGTAATCGTCCTCTGCGCGAATTTCATATTACACAGTCAATCCGTTTCACATATTTCCCCAATAATACGTTTCAG
>DASYPF010000063.1:0-9334 GCA_036006905.1 Acidobacteriota bacterium | reverse complement strand
TGGATTAGCGACGAGACTGTCCAGGTAATCAATCTGGGTGCCTCGACTGATGCGGCTGTGCCGATGATCGCTGAAGCTGCGAGGATCCAACCTCGGATGCAGGGAAATTTCCCGTCAGATACCCATTGATTTCCTAAAGTCTCTGAAGGATAACAGACATGATCGAAGGCTTAGCAGCCTTCGCGTCTTCGCGGTCAGATTTTTCTCATCTTTCGTCCCGGGATCGATTGACGCGGCCAATGCAGGATGCACATGAGTAAGCAAACAATCTCGCGGCGCGATGCACTGAAGCTGGCGGGGGCACCGCTGGCTGCTTCATTTGGCGTCATTGAACGAACCCGGTCACGCCAACCAAAGAAGGTCATCATCGCCGGCGCCGGAATTGCCGGCCTCTCTTGCGCCTATGAATTGATGAGACGCGGACACGACGTTGTCGTCCTGGAAGCCTCTTCACGCACAGGCGGTCATGTCCTGACAGTGCGCGCGGGTCTGGCAGACGGACTGTACGCGGATGGGGGCGCGGAGCATTTCACAAAGCCCGGCTACGATATTTACTGGCGGTATGTGAAGGAATTCAATTTGCCTGCGCTTTATTATCCGCGGCGCGAACACATGATCCGTTTTATCAACGGGAAAATGTACACGGAAGAAATGCTGGCGGATGGGAACGTTCTCAAACGCTTCGGATTCAATCAAAGAGAAACCGATTTTCTGGAGAAACATCAGTGGTGGGAACTTCCTTTGTTGTATTTCACCCCATACATGGACCATTTCAAAGATGAGTACTCGCCCTTTGACGCGGGGCTAAATCACTTGGATCGCATGACAGTGACGGACCTTCTGAAGAAAGATGGCGCCTCCGGGGCGGCAATTCGCCGCATGGGTGGCTCAAGGTCTGCCTTGCAAGCCGTCTGGCACGCGGCAATCTTGAAACTGCGCGCTGTTCCTATGTGGCCGCCCAAGGTATATCGGATCCAGGGAGGCAATCAAAAAATGACCGATGCCTTTGCGGCACGACTGGGCAGGCGAGTCCAGCTGAACCGGCCGGTAACGGCCGTCAGACATGGGTCGGCGGGCGTAACAGTGCACTATCGTGAATCGAGCCGAACAAAGAAGATCGAGGCGGATTATCTGGTCTGCTGCCTGTCAGCGGTCATGCTTCAATGGATTCCATTCACTCCGGCATTGCCGCAGGCAAAAGCGTACGCGATCCGCAATGTGCCTTACTATTTTGATACGCGCGTAATTTTCCAGGCACGAACTCCTTTTTGGCAGAAGGATGGCCTCAGTCCCAACATGGAATTCTCTAATGCGGCTTTGCAGCACATTTGGAGGACAGCCGAGGAAGTTCCGACGTCACGAGCCTTGCTGGTGGGAACAGCCTCCGGCGCGGGATCGGCCGAAGATGCGCTTGCTGCATTGCGTAAATTTTATCCGGGTAAGTCCATCGACATTGAGAGGACGCAGGTTGTCTCCTGGCCCCTTGAGAAATGGTGTTCGGCCTGCGAGCGTGTGGATTACAAACCGGGTGAGTTGCCCAAGTTTTGGCCCGTGATCATTCAGCCGCACGGGCGTATCCATTTTGCAGGTGCTTACGCCGACAATTTGAATTGGGGAATGGAAGCGGCAACTCGATCGGCCAATCGCGTTGCCAAGGAAATTGACGCCGCTTGAGCCCGGTCATCCCAACCGTTAGGCCGTCACGCGTGAAATGCGATGAGAGAATGGAGGTCATAGGTCATTGTGAGAAAGATTGTTTCATCCCTCCTTTTGTTGCTGCCCATCTTCGTTCTCGCCCAGACAAATCAGACCAAGCCGCACACTCAACGTAAACTCATTGCCTTCATCCACGTTACTGTCATTGACACTACCGGCGCACCAGCCAAGCCTGACATGACTGCGGTGATTGCAGACCACCGTATCATAGCGCTTGGCAAAACGGGCAAAGTCTCAGTCCCGGATGGCGCGCAGGTCGTCGACGCCCGCGGGCATTATCGGAAGTCGATCAGCAAATGAGCGAACTTCAACGGCAAGATGAAGAGCAACAGCACGAATTACAAGAGACAAAAGCTGACACCAAGAAGCAAAACGCGCAGCTCCGTGCATTACTAACTGAATCGGGAGACAAGTTAAAGGACGCCGTCATCGAAGTACTCACGGAGATCTGGAAGCTCAACGCGAAGGACATGGACCCCACTCGGAAGACGAAATTGAAGGAAGATGTTTTAATTCAAGATAAGGATCAGTCCATATTAGCCGAAGTCAAAGGGACACGAAATAAAAACCCGACATTTGCTCACGTCACACAAGTGCTAACTCATAAATTTTTGAGCGAACACAAAAACGCTAATGCGGCCTTGATCCTGAACCACGATCTAACGACCGACCCATTAAATCGAACCGAGGCCTATACAGATCCGGACGAAGAACAGCAGCTTAGGCGGTGTGTGTGGGGGGCGGTGTGTGGGGGGCGGTGTGTGGGGGGCGGTGTGCGTCTCACAATTGCAGGCTGAATTAGATAGATGGAACGCGGTCTTACCAAATCTGATCGGCTGTTTTGAGGCCAGGCTTGAAGGCTGAGTACTCAATCTGTTTCGGCACTTTCCGCGACCCCAGCTTACATATTCGTTGAGCTTTTCAGGGTTTTCAGGGGATGGAATTTAACTGGCAGCAGACAAGCGTTCTAGCAGCAGCGTGGGCACAATTTACAAGGTAGAGAGTGACACGTCCGCTATCAAGGTGCTGGCTTTGCAGGTGAGTCAGACTGATTGCGGTTAATCGGGACTTTCGCGTGCAGGCACCAATGGCCCGACTCGCTCGGCAAGTTCCATCCAAGCGTGCTGCGCCTGCAGCCAACGATCAACAATCGGTTTGCATAGCAGATGCAAGAAGGTTTTCAGGCCCCAGACTCTACGTTGCCGCTGCAGCCGCAGCACATTTTTGACAAAAGCGGGCAGGCGGTAAGGTCCGCCCAGTTGTTGCTCTAGCGCTACTGCAAACTTTTTTGAGCCGACCATGCCCGGCATGGCTAGATCCGGATCATATTGAAGCTTTCCCGAGCGGTACTGCTCGGCAAAGTGATCTCGATACCAGGCTTCTCGGATCTTGCGTTCCGTCCAGCGACGTCGCAAGGGCAGTGGAACGACCAGCATTTTTCGCCTCTGTAGTCCAGCATAATGGCTATAGCTGGACCATCGGTAATCTTGTACGTCTGCCACCAAGCCGGCGCGCAGCGGGTTGGCGTGCAGGTAATCGATCAGGCGCACCAGATTGGCCGCCGTCGGTTCCCAGACAGTGTGCTTAAAAGGCCCTTGCCATAGTGTTCCTGAGGTCTGATGCAGGCGGTTGTAACGGGTAGAGACCTGCCATTCAAATTCCTGCATTAGCTGGCTGATGGAAACATCTTTGATGGTGGTCACCACCAGATGAAAATGGTTGCCCATAAAGACAAAGGCATGAAGCTGCACGGGCATGTGCGCGCACATCTCGGTGAGCACTTGCAGCATCATCTCCTTTTCGGCCTCGCCAAAGAGCAGCTGCCGCTGTGGGGTTCGGTTCCAGACATGGTAAGTGTAGTTGTTGCCGATGGGCCGGCGTTGGTGGATGCGGATTTTTCTTCGTCCCGGGTCGCTGCTGTCCAGGCCATATTGATGGACTAGCCAGGCGGCAAAGCCGTGGCGAGATTTCCAGTTTGCAGGATTGAAGGGCCGGCAGCGCATGGAGCGATGGGGGATCTTGAGCTTTTTTAAACGCTTGAGCAGTAATTTCCTGGATTGCGTTTTAACGAGAAGATCCAGATTTCGGCCAAAGGGAGCTACGTCGCACAGGACAAAATCGGGGGCCTGGTAAAGGTTACGCTCATGGAGCTTGAAGCAAGCGATCACTTTCTCGAAGACAAAATCGCCGTCCGCAGACTGAGGCAACCGGCGCAGCCGCACTCGGTAACAGTGAAGTTTTGATGCAATCTCCTTGATGCCTTGATCTGTCTTCATATCCGACTAAACCGGGCTGAGGCGAAATTTGCGAAAGAAAAATGATCGAAAGAGTAAAATCTGTTGGCAAAGGGACCTGTAAAACGACCGCCTCAGAGCGGTAAGTCAGCGTCAAAATGGTAAATTATCTGCTCCAATGTGAGATGCGCAGTTTTACTCTCCCCCTTTTACTCTCAATGTGAGATGCGCAGTTTTACTCTCCCCCGATTTCGCCGGCACCGGCTGCGGGAACTCAGGAACAGGAGCTCACGCAAATGGAGCGTGACCGAGTGGAGGCGATTAAGAGAAGCGACATGAAAGCCCTTGATCGCATATACGCGCCCGAGTACACCGCCATCGTTTCGCTCCGTCCCGGCAAAGTAGTTTCCAAGGCCGAGGAGTTGGCTGTTCAGGGACCAGACTTACGCCAGCTTCAATCCTGGGAGCCAAGCGATGTCGCGATCCGGATCTACGGTAACGTCGGCCTGGTCACCGGACTAGGTGACCTCAAAGACGTCCTCCGGGGCGAACGCAGGCACGTCCGCGTTCAATACTCGCACGTCTGGGTAAAACGCGACGATGGCAGTTGGCAGCTCGTTCACCGCCATGTGAATCGCGTTGCAACGCTTGAAGGGCCAACTCCACCACGGTAAGAATTCCAGATGCAGCCCGCCCTTAGCCCGGATTACCATAAATGCTGAAAGGGCAGGCCGCGAATTACACAAATTAACACGAATTTCGGGAGCGGAAGAGGGGCGCTGCCAATATGGAAGAGCGACACTTTGTAAGTCAGCGCCCCGCTTCCATTCCCCAAGTTATCCGCGTTGATCGGCGTAATCCGCGGCTCGCTTTTTCAGATCTTGACACCTTGGACACGAACCGTTCGGCGCAAATTTTCGGGGTTACCATGTCTCTATCGTCAAGAAGTACTCTCCCATCAATACCAACTATAAGAAAGATAACATTGTCTGTAGCATTAATGCTGTGTACTGGAGGCAGTCTTTATTCGCAGACTGTCAAATGTACCGACTTGCCAACAAAATCTTTTGGGACAGAAGTAAAGATCGAATCCGCCAATGTGGTGGCTGCCACTGCTACGACGCCTGCGCATTGCGACCTGCGGGGCACGATTTGGCCGGAGGCGAAGTTCGCGCTGAAGCTGCCGACCGTTTGGAATCAACGCTTCCTTATGGTCGGCAACGGCGGGACGGCGGGAACGATCAGTTTCGCCGCAATGGAACCCGGCTTGCGCCGAGGCTTTGCTGTCGTTTCAACCGACACCGGACACGACGCTGCGAAAGAACCGGGGGCTTCGTTTGCTTACCCCGGCCCGAATAATCCGAACGCCAAACGCAAGCTCATAGACTTTGCTTATCAGGCCGTTCATGAAACGGCTCTCCTGGCGAAGCAGATCATCAAGGCGCATTACGGTGCAGTGCCTCGCTACTCGTACTGGCAAGGCTGCTCTACGGGCGGGCGTCAGGGGCTGATGGAGGCGCAACGCTTCCCCGAAGATTTCGACGGGCTGATCATCGGCGCTCCCGTGCTTAACCACACCGGGACAAATATGCGTAGCATCTGGAATGCGCAGGCGACGGCGACCGGGCCGGGGGCCATCGCCAGTAATAAGCTCCCGACACTGGCGAACGCGGTTTACAAAAAATGCGACGGCATTGATGGCCTGGAGGATGGCCTGATTGATGATCCACGCAGGTGCGGCTTCGATCCGGCTGTTGACTTGCCGAAATGCCCGGCGGGAACAGATAGCCCGGATTGCTTCACTGCCGCGCAGATTGAATCGTTGAAGAAGATTTACGGCGGCGTCAGAAACTCCGCCGGAAAATTGCTGTTTCCGGGGCAGCCGCCGGGGGCAGAAGTTCTCGTGCAAGGCCGCAGCGGGTGGGATGGGTTCATCGTAGGACCGACCAGCGCCTCATTGGGCTTGGCGCAAAGCTATATGCGATTCGCGTTCTTCGATCCGCCGCTTGGCCCGACTTGGGATTACAAGATGTTCAATTTCGACACCGATCCGCCAAAGCTGGCAGGCTACGCCGCGCTTGGCAATGCGACGAATCCGGACTTACACAAGCTGAAACAGCGTGGCGGCAAAATCATTCACTATCACGGCTGGGCGGATCAGATGCTGACGGCGTTCATGTCGATGGACTACTACGAGTCAGTGCTTGCCAAAATGGGCGAGAAAGCGACCAAGGATTTCTATCGCTTTTACCTGATTCCGGGCATGTTCCACTGCAGGGGTGGAGTTGGTTGCGACACTGTTGACTGGCTGACGGCAATAGTGGATTGGGTTGAAAAAGGAAAAGCCCCCGAATATCTGCTGGCTGCGCACGTGGAAGGTGGCGTGACCAAGAGAACCCGTCCCCTTTGCCCCTATCCGCAAGTCGCCAGGTACAAGGGCGCGGGAAGCATTGAGGTCGCAGAGAGCTTCATTTGTGTAGGGCCAGACAATGCGAAGAAAAAATGAAAAAAATATCCCGGAGAAAGGGAAGTTAGCTGATCTCGTTTTGCTCGAAGCGAATCCACTGGATGACATTCGCAACACCGAAAAGATCAGCGCGGTCGTCGCCAACGGCAGGCTTGTAGCGAAGTCGGAGTTGCGGACGATGTTGGCCAACGTGGAAGCAGCAGCAAATAAGAGGAGCAAACCCTTTAAAGGAGGGACAAATGAACGGGAATCGCGTGGCGTTTCAAATCACTAGGCTGGTCGCCAGCGTGGCCGAGGGCGTACCAGTTGAGTGGCAAGGTAAGAAATTCAATTCGGGGCCTTTGACGATTGAGCTCGACGAAACAGCGCCAGGACTGGCTAACCAGGGTGTGCTTGATTACTCCCGCCGCCACGCGCGGGCCGAGTTCCACCTGCGGCTGAAGTTTCCCGAGTTTGCCGGCATGCTGGAATCTCTGGGTGTGGACCCCGAGCTGACCCGGCCTGTCTGCGCCGTCCTGTCGCGGAATATGAAGCGTTCGTGGAGCGCAGCCGTAGTGGGGGCGATAAGGTGCTGAGCGAGTTGCTGCGGACGCTCGGATACTTCTTGCCTCACCTGGGGATCTTCCAGGCTTTCGAAAAAAGAAACACGACGGATGGGCTTGCTTCAAGCGGTTTGCAATTTCCTCCCATTCGTGACTACTACGGTAAGGTGGTCCGGTATTGTCTGGAGACCAACTGGGGGCGGGAAGTGGCGCAAGCAACGCCAAGTTTGAAGGCATGACATTCAATATGGCCATCAAGGGGGAGCATTAATGGGCTTCTACGCCAGATTTGTACTACCCCGCATCATCGATCTCGCGATGCGGAACAAGGAGTCGGCTCACCTGCGCTCGGTCTGGATTCCTCGGGCCCGAGGCGACGTACTCGAGGTCGGCATCGGTTCCGGACTCAATCTTCCGTTTTACTCGCGGGACGTTCGTCGCGTCCTCGGTCTTGATCCGTCACTCGAGCTTCAAAGAATGGCGCGCAAGAGGGCTACTCATCTGCGCGTCGGACTGGAGTTCCTCTCACAATCCGCAGAGGAACCGCTCCCGCTGGACGCTCGAAGCATCGACACGGTCGTCACCACTTGGACATTGTGCTCCATTCCCCAGGTGGAGAGGGCGCTTCAGCAGATCAAGCGCGTGCTGAAACCGGACGGCCAGCTGATTTTCGTGGAGCACGGCCTTGCACCCGATCCTGGGGTTGTGGCCTGGCAGAACCGGATCACACCGATCTGGCGCAGGATGGGGGGAGGCTGCCACCTGAACAGGAAGATTGATGAGCTCATCGAACGCGCTAATTTCGAAATCAGAGAGCTAACAACATCGTATCTTCCAGGCCCGCGGCCCATGACCTATACCTACCAGGGCATTGCACAGCATGGGGCGGAGATTCCGTCAATAAGTGTATCTTTGAAGGAGCATTCACCATGACACGAGTCGTCCGCCTTCTGATGCTCGCTTTCCTCGTCCTGCTGACAAGCGCCCGCGCCGCTCAGCAGGTCGCGGCGCCGCGCGCCGGAACCCTTGTCGAAGCGACCGTCGCGTCTGCCGCACTGAAGAGAAACCTGCTGGGCGATCCCGGTGAGTCCGGGGTCGCGATCTATCTGCCGCCGAGTTATGCAATGTCGCCGGAACGTCGATACCCGACCCTCTACCTGCTGCATGGATATGTCACCGGTGTCGAAGTGTTCGGCGCGCGCGCGGGCACTCCCGGCTTCCAGGGCATGCAGCTTGTCGCAACCATGGACGGGTTGATCGGGCGCGGCGGCGCCCGCGAGATGATCGTCGTGGTGCCGAATGGTCGGAATGCGTACTTCGGCAGCTTCTACACGAATTCCTCTGTCACAGGCGGCTGGGAAGACTTCATTGCACAGGATCTGGTGTCCTGGATCGATGCGAAATATCATACAATCCCTCGTCCCGAGAGCCGTGGAATTGCGGGGCACTCCATGGGCGGCTACGGTGCGATCATGCTCGCAATGAAGCACCCAGATGTCTTCAGCACGCTATACGCACTGAGTCCCTGCTGCCTAGGCGTCGAAGCGGATATCGGCCGTGACAATCAAGCATGGCTTAAAGCGATGCAACTTCAATCCAGGGACCAACTCCAGCCGAGACCGCGATCGCTGGATGAGTTCTACCCCACCGTGATGATTGCACTGTCGGCCGCCTTTTCACCCAATCCGGATAAGGCTCCGTTGTACGTCGACCTGCCCTTTCGGGAAAACAACGGCCGACTCGTTGTCAACGGCGCGGCATATTCTAGGTGGCGGTCGAAGATGCCTCTCTATCTCGTGGAGCAGTACAGGGAAAACCTAGAGAAGCTCAAGGGAATTTATCTCGACTACGGGGCACTCGAGCAGTTCTCCCATATCCGCATGACGACGCGGGCATTTGCAGAGGAGCTGGCGAGCCGTGGTATTCCACACACTTTCGAGGTATATGCGGGAGGCGATCACGAGAACAAGATTCGCGAGCGAATCGAAACCCACGTGTTGCGCTTCTTCTCGGAAGTGCTTAGCTTTCGCTGACCGCAGGTGCCCGCTCCTCGACTGATGCCGAACCGCACGCCGA
This sequence comes from Acidobacteriota bacterium, assembly GCA_036006905.1. Taxonomy (GTDB): domain Bacteria; phylum Acidobacteriota; class UBA6911; order JACQSX01; family JACQSX01; genus DASXTB01. The sequence continues at coordinate 299 of DASYPF010000063.1, read as the reverse complement.
GTGCCGTAATCGAGGCGGCCTGCTCCTGTCTGGATGCGTTCCTTATCCTTGATGAGCTATCTCGTGCCTCTCACCACTGGATGGCGTAAATACTTATCATCGTTAGATTCTCAGAACACGGGCGACCGTTTTCCGACTCATTTTCCAGTAGAAGAGAGTACTGTTGCCTAATCCCACCTGGATGGGAATAACGGATCGCCACATGGGGAATCCTGTCACTGCCGGCGGCTTCCGGCGGCGGTTGGGGTGAGTCGACCATGTCCGGAAAGCTCAGGATTGTAGGTTTTTCAGGTAAGATG
>DASYPF010000062.1:0-6063 GCA_036006905.1 Acidobacteriota bacterium | reverse complement strand
CAAGCTGGAGCCCAATCTTGATCACGAACGCGTGATCGACCAGAGTGACCAACGACGAATGACAAATGACGAATGACCAATGACGCTTTTCCTGCCTCCTGCCGTCTGCCTCCTGCCGACTGCCTTCTGCTTTCCGCCTACTGCTTTCTGCCTCCTGCCTCCTGCCGCCTCTTATCAAAGACGGTGCAGAAAATTACTGTAACGCAGGACGAGGCGGGCGTCCGACTCGATCGCTTTCTTGCCAAAACCTTTTCCGAACACAGCCGCACCTATCTTTCCAAGCTGGTCGAAGGTGACAAGGTCTCGATCAATGGTGTTACCGAGAATCGTTGCCGCCGCATGGTGCGGCCCGGCGACTCAATCGAAATTGATTTCCCACCGGCTCAACCTTCAGGTGTCCAGCCCGAGGACATCCCGTTGGAGATCTTGTTTGAAGACGACTGGCTCGCCGTGATTGTAAAGCCTGCAGGGATCACAGTGCACCCAGGTGCCGGACACAAGAGAGGCACGCTGGTTAATGCGCTGGTATATCGCTTTTCTCAACTGTCGCAGCGCGACCCGGCGCGTCCTGGGATCGTCCACCGACTGGACCGGGACACGTCAGGCCTTTTGGTGGTCGCAAAATCCGAGCGCGCTCATCACAAGCTCGCCGGACAGTTTCAGCGTCGGGAAGTAGAGAAGCACTACATGACCCTGGTATTCGGCGCCGGTTTGGATTTACATGGAAAGATCGAAGCCCCCATTGGACGCCATCACTCGCAGCGGACGCGCATGGCAGTCTCCCGAACCGGGCGGGAAGCTCTAACGATCTACGATGTAGTGGAAGTATTCTCCGAATTCACTTATCTGAGAGTAGGTTTAAAGACGGGACGTACGCACCAAATTCGAGTTCACCTGGCTCATAGAGGCCATCCTGTTGTAGGCGACATGGTCTATGGAAAGGGCCGTTTGCAGAATGTTCGAAACGAGCAGATCCGCGCACGACTACAGGAGGTCGATCGCCACTTCTTGCACGCAGCGTTCTTGCAATTCCGTCATCCCAAGACTGCGGAGATGCTCCGGTTCGAGTCGCCGCTGCCTCCAGAACTGGAAGACTTGCTCACTTTTGTCCGCGCCCAAGAGTAATGCGCCCAAAAATGGATTTGGGCCACTGGGAAAGCGGATATAATTTACGGAAAGAATAAATGGAAAAGAGGTCATGAGAAAACGGGTTTTTGCCGCATTGCCAGTCCTGCTTTTCCTGCAGGCCGGTTACCTCTTCCTTCAGACGAAGAAGCCTGAAACACCGCAGCAGGTCAAACAGCAAGGGCCGTTCGTCGCAACTGTCGAAGTTGTCAACATCCTGGTGACTGCCACGGACAAGAAAGGGCGATTCGTAACCGATCTGATGCAGCAGGACTTTAAGGTTTTTGAAGACGGGAAACCGCAGGAGATCACTAACTTCACCAAACAGACAAATCTGCCCCTCAATATTGCGTTCCTGATCGATACCAGCAGCAGCGTGCAAGTCAAACTGGGGTTTGAAAAGGAAGCGGCTGTCAATTTCATCCAATCCGTCATGCGCGACAACGATAAAGCCCTGCTGGTGGAGTTTGACAGCGGTGTGACCCTGCTCCAGGACTTTACCTCGAACGCCACGGAGATCTCCGCCAAAATTGCCAAACTCCGTGCCGGAGGTGGGACCGCGCTTTATGACGCTGTCTATCAGGCAACGACCCAAAAGCTCCAGAACATTGTTGGCCGTAAAGTTATTCTGATCCTTTCAGACGGAGATGACCTGGACTCGAGAATTGGTTTCGACCAGGTTCTACAAAAACTTCGCGAATCGGACATTATTGCGTACGCCATCAGCACCTCAGCTTACGGAGCAAGCGGTGATACAAAAGGAGACAAGGTGCTGAAAAGATTGACAGAAGAGACCGGCGGCAAGGTTTATTTTCCATATACCGCTCGCCAGATGGATCAATACTTTGAACTGATCAATCAGGAGCTGCGCAGCCAGTACAACATCGCCTACAAATCCTCCAACCCGAAGAAAGACGGCGCCTTCCGGGAAATCAAAATCAAGACTGCCCGCGATGACGTCCACTTGCGCCACAGGAAGGGCTACGTGATTCGGGCGTCGTAATCAGGAGGAGGGATGAAATTGCGAATGACGAAGTTCGAATGACGAATGACAAAGCGACAAGTTCAAGGTCTAAGGTCCAAGTCCAAGGTTCAGAGTCCTGAGTTTAAAGTGGAACTGACTTAAGATCTTTGGCTTTGGGACTTTCGACTTCGGACTTTCGACTTCCGCCTCGTTATTCGTCATTCGAACTTCGTCATTCGCAATTTCATCCTCCCCCCTGCCGACCGCTCACGCGGCCCCGGGCCGCGAGTTTGGGAGAGATTCAAAGGTTTGCGGCAGTGGAGGAGCAACCGCAATTTGGGCATCGCCTGTTTCATCTCTCCACCAAAGCGATGCCGTTCCCAGAAAGGTGCTCATTTGAATGGCCTCGACCTTGCGCCCCCGTTTTCCATAGCCCTGTATAAGCACCGCCAGCTTTCGCTTCATTTCTTCAAAGGCTGCATCGCGCCATTCCAGCCTGACGCTTCGATCCCGAACTACACTATAAAGCGCCCGCACGCGCCATCGATCAAGCCCCCAAAAGCAGCGTGACAGTTGGTCATCGTGGCCGCCAAACTTGATGATCAACGGTTCCGGCACCAGGGAGACGCGATAGCGAGCTGAAATTCGCAACCACAATTCGTAATCTTCACACACTGCATAGGTCTGATCGAAGCTGCCCACCTGCAGAAATACGGACCGATGAATGATGGCTGACGATGGGCTGATAGCGCACAGCGGAAGACAGTCTAAAAAAACCCAACCCTCTGGCTTGCGATGCTTTTTCTTGGGATTTACTCTCCGCATGCGACGAATCCAAATCTCATCGCTATGACAAACCAAATCGCCAGTCGACTGCAGCTTTGCCAATTGTCTGTCGAGCTTAGCAGGCAGCCATACATCGTCGGAATCGAGAAATGCCAGCCAATCTCCACGCGCTTTCTCGATTCCTAAATTACGGGCAGCGCTCACGCCCCTCGGTTGGCTGAGCTGATACTTAAACCGCTTATCGTCGGAGTATTTCAGGCAAACCTGGTCGGTATCATCGCGCGATCCATCGTCAATAATGATCAGTTCCCAGTCAGTGAACGTCTGGTGCAAAACCGAGTCAATGGCGCGAGGAACAAGGGCAGCTCTGTCTCTGGTGGGAATTATGACGGAAACGAGGGGGGACAAGATCTTGGTGTGGGATGAGTTAGCTAGTTCTCAGTTCTCATCTCTTAGCAATCAGCTATCAGCTGTCAGCTCCCAGCTCCCGACTGTCAGCTCATCTAGATCAAACAGTTGGACTCCACTCCCCGAGGCACAATTCTGGTTGTTAGCTGAGAGCTGATAGCTGAGAGCTGATAGCTAGAACGGACTAAGCCGACGGCCTTCCCTCAAACGAAGCCACTTTTCTCAGCTTGGACTTGATCTTTCGATTGGTACGCTTGAGCTTATCAGCATACATATTTTGATCGGCCAGGGCGATCAGAGTCTGAGTGTCGCGGCCATCATCCGGAAAGGTGGCGCATCCGACACTGATACCAATGCGGATCTGGTAACTGTCTACCAACAGTTCATGGTTGTCGACGGCATCCTGTATGCGTCGGACGTTGTCCTCTGCCTGCAACCGATTGGCGCCTGAAAGAACAGCGACGAATTCGTCGCCTGCATAGCGGACACAGGTATCTGACTTACGCATCTGGTTCCGGAGAATGTGCGATACTTCCACCAGCAAACGATCACCCACCTGGTGGCCATAGGTATCGTTGACAGACTTGAACCGCTCCAGATCCATCACCAAAATTGATACAGGGTAATTCAGTCTTTCGGCACGCCGAAATTCCTGCTCCAAGAAAATATACAGATAACGCGAATTAGGTAACCCGGTGAGCAGATCGGTGAAAGCGTCTTCCTGAGTCTCTTCGAAAATCAAGGAGTTATTGATGGCAATCGCAGCCTGGCGACTGACCGTTTCCAGAAGCCTCAGATGGTCCTGAGTGTAATTCTTTGCGAATTCAGAGTAGAGCGTTATCACTCCCACCAGGCTTCCTTCAATTGACAGCGGCACGGAAAGACAGCTCTTGAACTCACTCTGTAACTGGCGCGATTCGGCAAAATCGGCCGCAGGCGACGCGTTCAATATTGCCTGATTGTTAGCAATCACCCAGCCACTGACGCCTTCTCCCGGCGAAAAATGCAGGTTCTCGATTTGCTCGGTGTTTTTTCCCGTGGCGTAGAAGCAAGTCAATCCGTCACCGCCACTGTCGATCAAAAAGATCCCGCACGCGCTGTACGGAATAATGTTCTTGATCTTATTGGCGATGATCGCCATCGTTTCCGAAACATTGAGCGATTTACCCACATTCTGGGAAAGCTCGTAAATTGCCTGGATCTCCTTGTGGGTGGCCGCGATATCGTGAAATACCGTCGATTCAATACGCCTCTTGCGATTGCTGGCGTCGGCAGCCACCGAGTCCCCGATACTCTTTAATACCGTCGCGGGAAGGCTCGCCTCGGCTTCCCGGGCGCGTGCTTCCAGCCACTCGATGTTTTCCGCAAACAGCCGCACCAGTTCTGGATCATACGACAAGCTGGCTTCCTTCTGAATATAGTCCAAGGCAATTTCCCGGCTTAGTTCCGCGCGGTAGGGGCGATCCGAGCGCAGAGCATCGTAGCAATCCACAATGGAAAGGATCCGCGCTCCCAGCGGGATCCCTGTTTCTTTCAGGCCGTCTGGATAACCCGATCCATCCCACTTCTCATGATGATGTTTGACTGTAGGGACCACCGGGAAAGGAAAATTGACCGAACTTAGAATGTCTGCGCCCACGATGGGATGGATCTTCATCTTCTGGAATTCACTGGATGTGAGCGCCGTCGGCTTATTTAGAATATATTCTGGAATCGCCAGCTTGCCGACATCATGCAGCAGTGATGCTGCTTTCAGGCCTTCCACCTCGCGTGGGTCCTTTACGCCGGCCAGTTCCGCCAGTCCCAACGCGAACGTCTGCACACGCCGGACATGTCCATGTGTTGTTTGATCTTTCGCGTCAATGGCCATCGCCAGCGAACTGATCGTGGAGTGATAAAGTTCATTCATCTCCTGCACGTGATTTTTCGCCTCGGTGATGTTCTCCAGATAGACCTTGTAGGTGAAGTAAATTACCAGAACGATTGGAACCGTCACCGCCACGATGTAAATCTTTTCTCTGGGGAGATAAAGAACGCCGATAGACGCCGCAGCTCCGGCAAAATTGGTCAGCGAGGTCCAGAGAAAGTCGTTCTTCCACAGCTCCAGGAATCTGACTTTTGTCACCATGGAGATGGCCAAGGCAATCGATCCGCTGTTTAACAAAAACAGGACGATCGAGGCGATCCCCAGCGACACAAGAAAATTCATGTCCGGCGTGGTGTGCTCGGGAATGGGGTACTTCCCGTGGCTGTAAATGCGATAGAAGAGTTTTGAGGCGATCAGAGTTGCGATCGCTATGTTAGAAAAATTGAAGAGTAGTTTATGAAAGACGGTTTGGCCGATGCGGATGTTTCCCAGCAGGTTATCCACCGCCGAGATGATAATGGCAACAAAGGGTCCATACCAAAGGATGGCGACGTAAATGAAAACGTCCGATACGGTCAGAGTCACAGAATTCGACTTTTCCCCGAGAGAGGGGAATTTTACTGACACAAAACCGCCGACAGAGGCCAGCACAGCGAGGAAAACCCATTCCCATTCGCCCCTCACAATCACCTCGTAAATGGAATAGGCCAGAATGGCCCACCCCACGGCGTTAATGAGGGCGATATAAGTAACGGATGGGAAATCTAGTGTCTGACGACTTTCCTGTTTGACTGCCATGGCGCTAAGAAGGTAGTTGAATTATAAAGATTGATGCCAAACCCATCAATGAAAAAAGGGGAATGCGTGCTGCATTCCCCTTTTTGCAGTGCCATTACTCTATCAGGTTTGCGGA
>DASYPF010000061.1:0-4436 GCA_036006905.1 Acidobacteriota bacterium | reverse complement strand
ATGTTTCAGTCTTCATACTTCAAGCTTCAGCCCTGTGCTCTGTGCCACCTTTGTGTTCTCTGTGCCTCCGTGGTGAACATTCGTGAATAATCCAGGTTCCGGCCGGGCCTACCCAATAGCGGCCCTGCGGGCCTAGCCCGCTTCAGCGTGCTGCTCCGATGCCACCAGGCGGCACGCTGGAAGGGTGCGCTCCCAGCACTTATTGATAAAGCAGGTCACGGGGCAGCCAACAGAACCGTGACCGGGAGGAAGCGGCGCAGCAATATAAAATCCAAAACTCTTCGCGTTCTTCGCGCCTTCGCGGTGAATTTCTTCACAACTTCTCCCAGTCGCGGCTCTGTGGGCACTGCGACGTCAGCTAAATAAATTCATCTCAAGCTCCAGTTCCCAATCGGCCACCGACCTTCTGAGCCGTCTTCGTTTTCTTGCCCTGATCCGATTGTCCCGGTCGGGTTCCTCTCTGCACTTGACGAAGGTTCTTAACTTTTTCCTCGGACGTGACTCCCGGGTCGACGTCGGTCTGCTGATAGCCTCCACGACCTAACCCGGCAGCTTCTCCCATCGCCTTTTGACCGCTTTTGCCTGCGCGTGCCATACGATTCTCCTGTTTGAGAAACTCCTCACTTCACAATAGCAACATTTTTTGGAGAAACCAGCGTTCATCTTTAATAATTAAGCCGGTGGAATGCTACAATAGTGGCCACACTGTTGAGATCAACGAGCAGGAAGCCTTTGGAGGTTTTATGAAGCGATTATTGATTTTCGTGTATCTGGTTCTTTTCTCAATTAATTCGGCATCTGGGCAGTTTGGAAAACTTAAGGGCGTGCTGGACAAAACACAGAAAAGTGCAGAGAAGGTGAAAGGGCTGAAGATCAGCGAAGAGGATGAGATTGCTTTGGGAAAAGCAATCAGCGACCAGGTTTGCGCCAAATTTGGTGTGCAGCAGGATTTAGAGGCGACACGGTATGTAACGCTTGTGGGATCTGTAATGGTAGAACACAGCAGCCGACCAACGCTGCCGTTCCGATTCATAATACTGGATTCGAGCGCGATAAACGCGTTTGCCGCTCCAGGAGGTTTTGTCCACGTGACCCGTGGCGCCCTGGCTTCGATGAAGAACGAAGCGGAGCTGGCAGGCGTTCTGGGACACGAGATTGCTCACGTGACCCAACGACACACAGCTAACAGCATCGAGAAAGGAAAATGGGTTGAGTTGGGCGAAGGGCAAACGACTCTCCGATCCAATCCGGCTATTTTCCAGAAGGTGGTGGACAAGGCGGCCGAGGGGATCTTTCAGGGTTGGGGGCGCGAACAGGAACTGGACGCGGACGGCGTGGGGGAACGCTTGGCTTTCAAGGTTGGGTATGACCCCAGCGGACTAGCCGCCTTTCTGCAGACACTGAAGAGTCAGAACGAAGGTTCAAGTTCCCGCTCCGGTCTGTTTGCCTCGCACCCTGAAACGGAGGAGCGAATCCAAAAGCTACAGGCTCAGATTTCCAGCGAAAAACTGTTCAATCAGGCGGCTGTCACGCTTCCCGACCGTTTCAAGCAATTCATCAAATATGAGTTGAAAGCGCCCACTGAAGCCGAGGCCGCAGTTGAAGGTGCCAAGGGTTTGGCTGGGAGCGAAGGGAAGAAAGACAAGGACAAGGACAAAGACAAGGACGAAAAAGAAGGTGAAAAGAAAAAAAGCCGGTTCTCTCTAGCCAAACTGAAAAATCCCCTGGGAGCCGGTGAGGAACAGAAAAGCGCCCAGGTGACCGGCTCGGGCGCCGGACGCGCTGTGGGAAAAGAGACAGCCAGCGCTGAAGACGCCAACAAACCGAAGAACCCGAATCGGGTCGAGACGCCGGTTTCCAAGGACGATGTGAAGAAATTCAAAGAAGCGGGAAAGCTTCAATAGCCAACGTGGCCTGGTTACAGTCGTCCCTTTTTGCCGCAATTGAGATTTCGCTCATCCTTCTGTTTGGCTTTCTCAGGGGGACAACTCGGAATTTCCTTATCAAGAAGCGATTGGGGTTGAGCATCATCCTGCTCTCTGTCGCTGTCGTTTTGGAAGCAATACACGCCTGGTATCCGCTCTTCACCCCGCCATCACGCCCGGGTGCTTTGCCGGAGGCTTGGGCGACTCCACAGGAAAGGCTGCGCACGATCGAGCTGTTGCTGGCCGCCGCTGCGGTCATTAGTGCTGGCGTTGCGCTGGCCTTTAACCGATTTCGCCAGGAGACCCCTTCCGAGAAGTACCCGGCCATTGTCCAGGACGCTCTTGTAATCGGGTTTTTCGTCGTTACCGCGACTTTTCTGTGGCCTGAAAAACTGCTGACCACGTCGGCCATGGGAGCCGTCATTCTTGGATTTGCGCTGCAGGATACGCTGGGGAACCTCTTTGCCGGTCTTGCCATCCAAATTGAGAAGCCGTTTCGTGTGGGAGACTGGATCCGATCGGTGGAGCACGAGGGGTTGGTACTGGAAGTGACGTGGCGCGCCACGAAAATTCGCACCAAGGCAGGCAACTTCGTCATTATCCCCAATAGCCAGATTTCCAAGGAAAAGCTGCTGAATTATTCGCAGCCGACACGGCTGCTGCGAATGGAACACACAGTCGGCCTCAATTACGACGCGCCTCCCAACCGCGTAAAACAAGTTGTTTTGGAAACCATCGCCAGCATTCCGGAGATCGTCCGCGAACCGGCTCCCGACGTGCTGCTCAGCCAGTACGGCGATTTTGCGGTCAATTACCGATGCCGCTTTTGGATCGAGAATTTTGCCGAGTCTGATCCAATTCTTGACAAGTTCACTACGCTGCTTTATTACCGCTTGAAGCGCGCGGGCCTGGCGATCCCCTTCCCGGTTCGCGATGTTCGCGTCACCGAAAGGCGCGCGGAAGCTCTGCTGCGCGACAGCTCCGGTGATTCGCGCATTCAGTTTGTGGAAAGAGTGGATATTTTCGAGGAGCTCACTACTGCGGATAAAGAGTTGATTGCGGCGGCAATGGAACCAATAACATTTGCGTCCAACGAGACCATCCTCCGGCAAGGTTCGCCGGGAGATTCCATGTTTTTCATCCGCGGCGGAAAGGTGCGCATTCTATTGGAAACGGCTGGAACAAGCCACGAGATCGCGGTACTCACCGATGGTCAATATTTTGGAGAGATGGCGCTGCTCACGGGCGAGCCTCGCAGCGCCACGGCGATGGCTTTGGGAGATGTCGAGGCCTATGTACTTCGCAAGGACCACTTCCGCGATGTTTTGTTGCAAAAGCCTGAAATTGCGACCGAGATCAGCCGCACCATGGCAGAGCGCAAGGAAATACTCGAGCAAAAAACCGCACAGGTGGCCGCCCAGGCTTCTTTGCAAGGGAACGTCCAGGAAAATCTCTTAAGAAGAATTCGGAAGTTTTTCGGGTTGTAGCTTGATTAAGCTGTCAGCTCTCAGCAGTCAGCTATCAGTTATCGGCTCTCAGCTCTCAGCTAACAGCCAAGAGCTGAAAACTTTGTTTGAGAGATGATACCTGAGAGCAGCCGACAACTGAGAACTGACCGCTGAGAGCTGACCTCAATTGCCAACGATCGTGTCTAGAAACAAAATAAAGGCGACCTTGGACCGGGCCCTCTCGCGTTTCGGGTTCGCATCCCGCACCGTTGCGTGCACGCAGATCCTCAAAGGAAGTGTCAGCGTCAACGGACGGATCGAAAGGAATCCGGAAAGTTGGGTCGACCTGCGCCATGACCGTATCGCGGTCAGGAAAGTGCCGCTGAAGCCCGCGCCTCTACGATACTACGTGCTCAACAAACCGAAAGGCGTGATCACCAGCCGTCGCGACAAATTGGGAAGAAAAACGGTCTTTCACTTTCTTCCTGACAGGTGCGGCCACATTTCGGCCGTGGGCCGGCTGGATAAGAATACATCTGGGCTGCTGCTGCTGACCAACGATAACAGCTTCGCCCATTTTCTGACAGCGCCCGAATCGAAGGTTCCCAAGACGTACTTGACGAAGGTACGGGGGAAGCTATCGCAACACGACATTGAAAAGCTGCAAAAGGGGATAAGCTTGTCCGACGGCCCGACACTGCCGTCTCAAGCGCAGATGGTTCGAGCCAGTGATCGGCATAGCTGGGTGCAAATCACGATTCATGAAGGTCGAAATCGCCAGGTGCGTCGCATGTTCGAAGCCATCGATCACATTGTCCTGAAGCTGGTGCGCATCCAAATCGGGAATCTGGCGCTTGGGGATTTGAAAACAGGGCAAATGCGCGAGCTGACGCGGGCGGAGCTTCGCGATTTTTTTTCCTATTCCGCATGACAAAATTTGAACTCTCTTTTGACAATCGCCATCATTTCTTTCCAGAGGAACTTCGGTTAGAATAGAACCGGACATGAAGAAAGCACTGGTCATTGCGGTTCTTTATTTTGCGCTGGGAAACGATACGAACGC
>DASYPF010000060.1:0-6803 GCA_036006905.1 Acidobacteriota bacterium | reverse complement strand
AGTGCTCTAGTGAAAACTCTGAAAGTCTAGGAAATTTACTCAACGCCTGGGCGTTTTCACAGGGTCCGGCGGACGCGACGGAAGCTTTTTCGGACTCGCTTCGAGCGCCTTCATGATTTCCGAAATGCCGCGCTCGAGCTGAGGATCGCGGCCGGAGATCACCGACGCCGCGTCGTTTTCCACGACAATATCGGGATCAACACCGTGTCCTTCGATCACGTATTTCCCATCAACAGTAGCGGTGGCAAACTCCGGTACGAAGACTGTTCCGCCATCAAGAAGCGGACCCCGGCCAGTAATGCCAACCACGCCGCCCCAGGTACGTTTACCGATCAGCGGACCGAGTCCAGTTTGGCGAAACATATAAGGAAAGATGTCGCCGTCGGAAGCCGACGTTTCGTTGAGCAGGCAGACCTTTGGGCCGTAAAAGACCGCATTGGGATAAGTGCGTGTGTAGTCAGACACGCGATCGAAGGAAGTGCCGAGAAGTTCTCGGTGCAGCCGCTCGATGAGCATCTGCGAAATATTACCCCCACCGTTGCCACGAACGTCCACGACCAGCGCTTCCCTGCGAATCTGAGGATAGTAGAACTTCAGGAATTCGCGGATGCCGGCTGCGCCCATGTCCGGGATGTGAATGTAGCCGACGCGTCCATTGGTGGCTTTGGAGACGGCATCGCGATTGTGATTGACCCAATCCAGATAGATGAGATTTCGTTCCGTGGTGATCGGACGATAGCTGATGTGCCGGGCGCCGTCGGTTGAAGGCTTGGCATTCAGGGTGAGCTGTACGGGTCGATTGGCTTTATTGCGAAGGAGTTGATAGGGATTCTTGTCTGCCGTCAAATCATCTCCGTCGATCGCCAGGACGTAATCTCCTTCCCTGGCATCGATGCCGATTTCAGTGAGCGGAGAACGATAGAGTTCTTCTTCATTTTGGCCGCGATAGATTTTGGCAATCCGGTAGCGCCCGGTGGCGCGGTCTAGTTCGAAGCTGGCGCCGGGGAGGGCAATCTGTGCGCGCTTCGGCATATCGAAGTCGCCGCCCTCAATGTAAGAGTGGGAAGTACTGAGCTCCGACACCATTTCACCGAGAACGTAGTTGAGGTCCGAACGGTGCGCAACGTAAGGGACAAGCGCCCCATATTGCTGGCGAAGGGCGTTCCAGTCATAGCCGTGCATGTTCTTCGCGTAGAAGAAATCGCGGTAACGACGCCATACTTCGTTGAACATTTCGGTCCACTCTTGCTGCGGCACGCGATCCACCAGAAGGTTGGCGGTTGAGACGATCTTTGGGTTGGCCTTCCCTTCGGGCTTGGCGTCGAAAAGCTTGTATTCGCGCTCGAAATGAACAAAGACTTTCTTCCCATCATCAGAAACGACATAAGCTCGCACGTTTTCCGCGAGAACTGTTTCCTTGCGATCCTTCATCGAATAGAGAATTAGATTGGTCGGAGGATAACTATCGCGCCCGTAAAACGGTGTGCCGGCGCGCGTGTAGATTAAATACTCCTTGGTGACAACGAGGCCGTCGTAGTTGTCGCCTTCAATTGGAACACGCGCGACACGATCAGAGAGTCCATCGAAATCAATACGAATGTATTCTTTTGGTTTTTCGCTCTTCTTTTCGTCCTTTTTCTCTTCCTTTTTTTCTTCAGCCTTTGCCTTGTCGGTACTGACGGTTTTTTCGCCTTCCTTCGCCAGGGTAACTTCGTCGCTTTCCGGCGGGAATGGATTCTTCACGTCTTTGCGAAGCGCGAGTGCAAAGAGTCCTGCGCCGCGGTTGGCCGCATAGTCGAATTCGATCTGGCTAAGCGCTGGTTGAAAGTCATGCAGAGCAATGTAGTACAGATAGTTGCCGTCAGGATCCCAGGCGAGATCACCAGAATCGAACAGGTCGCTCGTAATACGATGAACCTGACCGTCGTTAACGCTCCAGATGTAGATGGACCTAAAGCCGTTCGGATTGCTCAAGGTGAAAGCCAGGTGCCCACCGTCCTGCGACCACGTGTAGTCGCGCAAATTTCCGCCGGAATCCCTGGCAACTTGCGTGATCTTTTTGCCATCAAGGGTCAGAACAAAAAGTTTTCCATCCTTGTCGGAAAAAGCGATGCGCTTGCCATCGGCGGCCCATTTGGGAGCGTAAAGCATGGCCTGAAAACCGTGCGTCAACTGCTCCGGGTGGCTGGAGCCGTCCTGATTGACGAGGTAGACTTCGTCCTCACCATCGAGATCGGAGACGAATGCGATTTTTGCTCCATCTGGTGACCAGCGTGCCCACTTGTCGTGCGCATTCGATGAGTTGGTTAGATTGCGTGTGGGTCCTTTCTCGATGGGCGCGGTGAAGATGTCGCCGCGGGCAACGAAGAGGGCACGTTCACCCTTTGGGCTGAGGCTGAAATTCTCAATTTGTTCGGCGGCAGAAACCTGCGCGGGCCTCATCGCTACGCCATCGTTCGGAACTTCGATGGAGATGTGGCGCGACTGGCTGGTGGAAGTATCAAGAACGTTCAGCTCCCCGTCCATTTCATACACAATTTGACCTTTATGGTCCGTACTTGGCCAACGGAGATCCCATTTCGTGCTGTGCGTGAGTTGTTCTGTTTTCTTACTGGAAGGATCGTAAAAGTAGAGGTTGTTGGTGCCGTCGCGATCGGAGGAGTAGAAAATCTTGGAGCCGATCCACATAGGGTCGCGCTGAACGCGCGGGTCCTCGCTAATTTTTTCGGCAGCGTGGGACTTCAAGTCAAAGATATAAAGCTGTTGAGCCCAGCCACCTTCATAACGCTTCCAGGTGCGGAAATCACGGAATAATGGCGAGTACACGACCTTGGAACCATCGGGAGAGAAATCCCCCGCTCCAGATTTGGGCATGGGCAAGGCTTCGGGCATGCCACCAGAAACAGAAACGGTGTATAGACGGCTGTCGCCGAGATCGAAGTATTCCCGGCCAGAACGGAAGATCACGGACTTCCCATCGGGCGTCCATCCATAGACCTGGTTGTCGTAGCCCCAGCGGGGCGTAAGTGGTCCACGAGCTGGGTAAAAGGTCAATTGCTTTGGGACGCCACCGCTTACAGGAATGACGTAGACCTGTTCGTCGCCGTCATACTGGCCAGTGAAGGCGATCCATTTCCCATCGGGAGAGAACTTCGCAAAGAGTTCGAGGCCAGGATGCGCGGTGAGACGCGTAGCAGAGCCCCCCGATGTAGAGGCCAGCCAGAGATCGCCGCCGTAGGTAAACACAACCTTGTCGCCATGAACGTCAGGAAACCGAAGGAGTTTGGTTTGCGCCTGAACCGAGCAGACGAGGAATAGAGCCGCAAACAAAGCCAGCAAAGCCTGTTTCGCGTTGCGAAGGGTCATGGGTTCCTTTCCGGCAGGAGAGTGACGACTCCAGGCTCGGAAGAATACTGAATTAGTTAGCGATGAGTTCTTCCAAAACGGCGACATTGTACAACGAGTCGGCTGTCGGTAAGAGTTTCGCGAACTGAACTGCGGAGGCAGCAGCAATTCTTGTCCAGGGGAGTTGGAAAGTGGATATTCGACTTCTTCTGGTTGCGGGACCGACCGGGAACACGCGAATAGCCGGGCGGCGGTCGATATTTCCAGAAATTGGGCTCAATGTTGTGTTGAGCTTCGAGGGTGGTTACGAAGGGATTGCGGCTGATTTGGACGAGGCGGAATGCCCCGGCACTCTCCTGATGGGGGATCCACCAGGGATAAGCGCTTCCTTGGGCACGCGATAGAGGTCTCCGGATCCGCGCTCGACGTAAGAACCGGTCTCGTTGAGTTCGTCCCAGCAGACTTCCGAGAGAGTGTCCGCTAATGCGGTTCGACCGATTTTGTTTTTACCTGTTCCATGATTGCTTGCTCCTAGCTAGAGTTTTGTGAGCCAGGCAGGTTTGGGTTTTGTAGGGTCGGTTAATGTTGCGGGCTTGGGGGAGGCGTTCCCAGTCGACGAAGCTCAGGGATACTGGGGTGCGGAGAGGGTGTCAAGACTAAAGCAAATTGCCGAGGATTTCGGGAATAGAGAAATGTGCGATCACTGACGGAAGGAGTTGCGTTTCCGCCAGGAGACGTAAATGAGGCCGATGCTGATGGCCATGGGCGGAAAGACAAGCACCAGAATTCCCGAGCGAAGCGCCTCAATGAACCGGTTCCCGCCCTGTGCAGCCTGGGTAACGCACAGAGCGCAGCCCTGGGCTGAAGCAATCGACGGCAGAGCAAGCAGGGATACGATTGACGCGGCGAAGAGAAGGAAGCCGAGCAAAGTTCGTCTTACATTCATTGCCACTGTCCTTGAGCCAGATTCTGGCATTAAAACGGCCTCATGTGAAGCAATCGGAAGCTGTCCGACCAGATCATGTTCATCATTAACAAGACAAAGATGGTGGCTGGAATGAGCGACCAGAAAAAGCTGCGGCGCTCTTGCGCCATGTGCATGAAATACATGATGGCTAGTGCGGCGCTGAAGATCGCGACAGCCAGCATCGACGCGAGAAGCCGGTTGCGATCAAGCCTGGCGTAGGCCAGGAAAACCTGCAAACCTGAAAGCACCAGCAGTACGACGTAGACCGGAATATAGCGACCGATTCCCCTTTTGCCGCTTGCGCTGTTTCCCATGCAAGAAATTCTCCTTCTCTCGATTCCAGCCTGTTACGGTCTGGCGATGCTCATCAAATAGACGAGCGGCACGACGAACATCCAAACAATGTCAACGAAGTGCCAGTAAAGCGCGGTCGACTCGACATGTCCCGCGCTGAGGCTGCCGCGGGAATACCCACGGGCGATCACGGCCATGGCAATCACGCCGCTAATAACGTGCAGCAGGTGCAACCCAGTGATGCTGAAGAAGCTGGCGCCAAAAAGCGAAGAGCCCCAGGGATTTTCGAAGAGCCGAACCCCCTCGTGAATCAGCCCGGCCCATTCGCGGATGTGGAGAATTGCAAAAATTGTGCCGAGTGCCATGGTACTTCCGAGCCAGCGCAAGGTTTTGGATTTCTCGCCTGATTTGGATGTGTCGACGGCGCCAAGCATCGTCAGGCTGCTGGTGATGAGCACGACAGTCATGATGACGACATTGAGAATGGACGGAAAAAATTTGAAAGGTGTTGGCCAATCCGGGCTTGCGGTACGGAGGTATCCGTAAGCAAAGAGCAGTGCGCCGAAGGTACAGGCATCCGAGATGATGAATAACCACATCGCAAGCTTGCGGGAAGGGATGGCGTACGGAGAGGGCTCCATTGCGGCGGAATGCCCCAGCGCCATGCTCTGATTCGATTCGCTCACGATTCCTCCGGCGAGTGGCTAAAGTCGGGTACGCAGCACGAGCAACAGATAAAGCCAAAGTCCAGCGAGAAAGTGCCAGTAGACGGCGGCGGCATCGACAGCTGCGACGCGCCAGACCGAGGCGCTGGCAGTCCGACGGATGACATAGATGAAACCGAACAGCCCGCCGAGAACATGCAGCGCGTGCAGCACGGTCAGCACGTAGAAAAACGAACTGTTGGGCGAAGTCGCTAGATATAGGCCTTCAGTGCGCAACTGGTGCCACGCAAAGGCCTGTCCCGCCAGAAATGCAGCGCCAAGAGCCAAGGTGAGATAGAGCCAGGAACGCGTCCTCGCGAGGTTGCCGATGCCTTTACGCCGCGCGATTTCAAGTGCCAGACTGCTCACAAGAAGAATGACGGTATTCAGATAAAGAATTCTGGGAAGGGTCAAGTGGCGCCAATCGTCGCCGGAAGCCTGACGGATAATGAGCGAACTGGTGAACGCGGCGAAAGACATGGTAATCGCAGCGACGGCGACCCAGACGCCACTCAGGGCGGGAGAAGTCTGCGCGGGTGGCTGCGAACCGCGATCAGGTTGTAGAGCTATGCTCGACATTTTGTTCGACCGATTCCCTTTTCAGAGTTACCCTCGGCCAGTGATTCTGCCCGCCCGGCTGCGCAAATGACGCTAGTCGCCGGCTGCAGGCTCGGGCTCCAGCGAATCCTGCATGATGAAATCTCCGTGCGCGCCATTGACCCCATATTCGTTCGGTCCGTGATTGACAACGATGTGCCGCCCGCCAAAATTGTCAAACGGAGGCGGAGATGTTGTGGACCACTCGAGTGAAGTCGCCTCCCAGGGATTTTCAGGCGCAGGCGCACCCTTAAAGCGGCTGTAAATCAGGTTGTAGAGAAAGATGAGTTGTGCCGCACCTGTAACGAACGCTGCGATACTGATGAATTTATGCAGAGGAAGCAGCGGTTGCAGGTAATCGTCGACGAAAGTCGAATAGCGCCGAACATTCCCGGCAAAGCCGAGGAAATGAAACGGCATGAAGATGCAGTAGACGCCGATAAATGTGAACCAAAAATGTATTTTACCCAGGGTGTCATTCATCATGCGGCCGCTCATCTTGGGAAACCAGAAATATGTGCCGGCGAGAATGCCGAAGATGGCCGCAACACCCATCACCATGTGGAAGTGACCGACGACAAAATAAGTGCCGTGAAGATAGATGTCCAGCGAGGGTTGCGCGAGGAAGAAACCGCTGACACCGCCGGCAACAAATACCGAGATGAAGCCCAAGGAAAACAAAGCCGGCGTGTGAAAGCGTAAATTGGCGCCGTAGATGGAGCCGATCCAGATCATGGTGATGATCGTCGCCGGAATCGTGATGATCAATGTCGGGAACGAAAAAACCAAGGCGGAGAAGGGATTCATTCCACTGAGGAACATGTGGTGGCCCCAGACCATATAGCTGAGGAAGCCGATGGCGATCATGCTGCCGTAAACAACTTTCACGCTAAGGA
>DASYPF010000059.1:0-8308 GCA_036006905.1 Acidobacteriota bacterium | reverse complement strand
AGTTGAGGCTGCTCCACTATGCCTTCTGCAGGCACTGACATTGCGGAGGTGACTTACATCGGTGCGCCGCTCCCTTCCGGTCGCGGCTCTGTGGGTGCCACTTAGTACTTTCGACTTTGGACTTTAGACTTTCGACTTTAGACTTTGGATATGTTACACACTCTAGTCGCCTACGTTGAAGATAAGCCCGGCGTGCTGAACCGTGTCGCGTCGCTGTTTCGCCGCCGCGCATTTAATATTGAATCGCTCACTGTGGGCCATACTGAGCGCCCGGGCGTCTCGCGTATGACTATTGTCATCGACAGCGACCAGACCAGTGCCGTTCGCGTCGAGCAGAATCTCTACAAGTTGGTCAATGTGCTGCGTGTAGAAGACCTGGCCAACGTCCCTTCCGTATTGCGCGACCTGGCTTTAATCAAAGTCAAAGCCGACGCCGAGATGCGGCCTAAGATACTTCAATTAGCCGAAGTCTTCCGTGCCAGACCCCTGGATGTCGGCACCACTACTTTGATTCTGGAAGTGACCGGCAGCGAGGATAAGATAGAAGCTCTGTTGAACGTGCTGCGTCCGTTCGGTATCGTGGAGATGGTCCGGACTGGCACAGTGGCCATGGTGCGCGGCGAAGGATCGATCGATGCTGCGCAGATTCCAGGTTGGGCTTCGAGCTAGTTTTTTTGTCCGTGGTCAGTTGTCCGTAGTCAGTTGTCCGTAGTCAGTTGTCCGTTGTCAGTCGTTCGTTGTCCGTTGTGATTAGCTTTTTGCCGTGTAGCCATTTGTTTTCGGCCTCGAGCGTACACTGTAATTGTTGCAAGCTGACCACCGAAAGCTGACAGCTACGGACAACTGACAACGGACCACTGACAACGGACCACGGACCACTGACCACGGACCACTGATCACGGACCACTGACAACTGACCACGGACAAACAGGAGACTCTTCATGCCAAAAATCTATTACGATCAAGATGCTGACTTAAATCTCATCAAAAGCAAAAAGGTGGCGATCATCGGTTATGGTTCTCAAGGCCACGCCCACGCCCTGAATCTAAGAGACAGCGGGGTAAACGTGGTGGTGGGTCTTCACCAGCAAAGCAAATCCAAGGCGAAAGCGGAAGCGGCACGCCTCACAGTGAAATCCGTGAACGACGCGGCGCAGTGGGCCGACGTGACCGTGATCCTGGCGCCCGACACGGCGCAGCCGAAGATCTACCGGGAGAGCATCGAAAAGCACCTTACGGCGGGCAAGCTATTGATGTTCAGCCACGGGTTTAATATACGGTTTGGAACGATCGCGCCTTCCAAGGATGTCGACGTAACGATGATTGCACCCAAGTCTCCAGGCCATCGGGTGCGCGAGGTGTTTGTGGAAGGGGGTGGAACTCCTGCACTGCTGGCTGTTCATCAGGACGCCACTCGCCAGGCCAAAGCGCTGACGCTTTCTTATGCGAAGGCGCTGGGTGTGACGCGCGCCGGAGTCATTGAGACCACATTTGCCGAAGAGACGGAAACGGATCTTTTCGGCGAGCAGGTCGTGTTGTGCGGCGGTGTCAGCGCGCTGATCAAGGCCGCCTTTGAGACTTTGGTGGAAGCCGGATATCAACCTGAGATCGCGTATTTCGAGTGCATGCATGAGCTGAAACTCATTGTCGACTTGATGTATCGCGGCGGGTTGAATTACATGCGTTACTCGGTCAGCGACACCGCCGAGCACGGCGATTACACCGGTGGCCCGCGCATTGTCACCCATGAGACCAGGGCTGAGATGGAGCAGATGTTGAAAGAAATCCAGGATGGGACCTACGCCAAAAAATGGATTCAGGAAAACGAGAATGGGCGTCCCTCGTTTAATGCTACACGTGCCAAGGAGCAAAGCCATCAGATTGAAAAAGTCGGTGCCAAGCTCCGGTCCATGATGCCATTCTTAAATCCGGTCACCATTCGGCCCGATGAACAGGGGCAACCGGAGTTGACGACTCAAGGAGCGGCAGAAGGAAAACGCTGACATTTTTCGATGCTCGCCCTAAAATGTCGAATTTCAAAGTACGAATGCCGAATGTATTTCCCGTGAGGTCGACCTGACCCGGTTTGGGCGATGGTCCCACGCAGTACTAACTGTTGGTTTTTTCTCTGCCGACGACGATCTCTTGGAAATCATCTCATTCGACACTCGTACTTCAACATTCGAAATTCGAACTTCGGCATTCGAAATTCGACATGAACTCAAGCAAACACGGAGACTTCTATGACAACTGATCTAAGACACCGCAGTCGCGTACTCCTTGACGGGCGCGAGCGCGCCGGAGCGCGCTCCATGCTCAAGGCGATTGGGTTCACCGATGAAGACCTTTCTCGCCCCATCGTGGGGATCGCCAATACGTGGATCGAGACGATGCCGTGCAATTTTCACCTGCGCCAGCTCGCCGCCAAAGTGAAGGAAGGTGTGCGCGCCGCAGGTGGGACACCGATGGAGTTCAATACTGTCTCGATCAGCGACGGTGTGACGATGGGGACCGAAGGAATGAAGGCTTCGCTGGTGAGCCGGGAAATCATCGCTGATTCGATTGAATTGGTCGGCCGCGGCCACATGTTTGACGCGATGGTTGTGCTGGTTGGGTGCGACAAGACAATTCCAGGTGGCGCCATGGCACTGATTCGTCTCGATATCCCGGGGCTGCTTCTTTACGGTGGTTCGATCGCGCCTGGAAAATTCAAAGGACGCGATGTGACCATCCAGGATGTCTACGAAGCCATCGGCGCTAATGCGGCAGGCAAGATGACCGACGGAGATCTCCATTCGCTCGAGGACGTCGCCTGTCCCGCCGCGGGAGCGTGCGGCGGCCAGTACACGGCCAATACTATGGCCACAGTGATGGAGTTCATTGGTCTTGCGCCGCTGGGCACGGCAAGCGTGCCGGCTGTCGATCCGCGTAAAGCAGAAGTGGCAGTGCGCTGCGGCAAACTGATTATGGAACTATTGAAGCGCGATCTCCGGCCAAGCAAGATTCTGACGCGGCGCTCATTTGAAAATGCGATTGCGGGAGTGGCCGCTACCGGCGGTTCGACCAATGCAGTGCTGCATTTGCTGGCAATGGCGCGCGAAGCGGCTATTCCGCTGACCATTGATGACTTCGACAGCATCAGCAAGCGGACGCCCTTACTGGCCGACCTGAGGCCCGGCGGAAAGTATGTCGCAGTAGACGTCGATCGGGCCGGTGGAATTCCCTTGATCATCAAGCGATTGGTGGACGCAGATTTGGCTGATGGCATGCAAATGAGCACGAGCGGAACAACCCTGCGTGACGGAGTACGCGACGCCAGGGAAACAACGGGGCAGGATGTGGTGCGGCCTCTTTCCAACCCAATCAAGCCGCATGGGGGCCTGGTGATTCTCAAGGGTAATCTCGCTCCCGAAGGAGCTGTAGTCAAGGTCGCTGGGCACGAGCGGTCGCAGCATCGCGGTCCAGCGCGTGTGTTTAACTGTGAGGAAGATGCGATGAAGGCAATTACGTCACGCCAGGTTCGCCCTGGGGATGTAGTGATCGTTCGGTACGAAGGCCCCAAAGGCGGTCCGGGCATGCGCGAAATGTTGGCGGTAACGGCAGCTTTAGTCGGTGAAGGCCTGGGTGAGTCGGTCGCGCTGGTGACCGATGGCCGCTTCAGCGGCGCCACTCGCGGCCTGATGATCGGCCACGTTGCTCCTGAAGCTGCCCGACGCGGGCCGATCGCCGCGCTCGAGGAAGGGGACACAATCGCAATCGATGTGGACGCGCGCAAGTTGGATGTGGAACTGGCCGAGGGCGTGATCCAGGCGAGGCTGGCGAAATGGAAAGAACCTGTGGCGCATTACACGAGCGGCGTGTTCGCCAAGTACGCAGCGCTGGTATCTTCGGCGTCCGAGGGAGCAATTACCCGCCCCAATGCTTAAATTGCAAAAATTGGAGTGAAAGGTTTCACCACAACGTCCTATCTTCGGACGTCAAAATATAGTCCATCACCGGTTCTCCATTTAAGCAGCGTTGGAACGTCTGTCCAAAAAGTAAGTCGCCGCGGTCATTGCCAAACCGACGGCGACGACACAAGAAATTACGAGGAAGAAAGGATCACGAGAGCGGAAATACAGAGCCAAAAAACTGGCACAGAAGAAAATGCGCGCGCCCAGCGTGGTGGGATATAGTGCCCTGACACGGTGCCGGATAATCTGCAGAACAAATACTCCGAGCCCTACCATGAAACATCCCACCAGACGCGGAAAGACATCGCCGTAGTCGCCGCTTGAAAGCAGGATCCTTAGCATGACGTCCGGCGCCACCATCAGGACAGCCCCCGTCGGCACCAGGTAAGCCACCACGTACCAAAGGCTAAAGTTTGTCTTATCCATAGTCATCTCCCGGGAAGGCAATGGTTTGATCCATCGCGTCTCTCGCGCCATGGAGCATGTTTTTGCGCCACGATTTGATTGTAGCAAGCACCCGCAGAGCGTCAACTTGTTGGGAAAGTCAAAACGATCAGGGAAAGGCCAGAGACTGTCAGGATGGAAAGAGCGGGAACACGAATTTTCACGGATTGCACGAATTTTCACGATCGCCCTGGTGAAGTGGACAGTTAGTGGACCTGGACGTAGTCAAAAAGTAAAGCATCCCCACGGTCCCAGCAGCGGGCTGCCACCACCCAGGCGAGAACTGGGATTTCGCAAAATGAGGGGGTTTGCAACAGACTTTAGCTAATTCAGGTTTCTACTTTTACATAGACACCTATTAGATGTATATAGATGTATATGGCGAAGAAGCGACGGACGCAGCTTTATCTTGATAGTCGGCAGAAGAGAGTTTTAAGAACCTACTCTCGCATCACTGGCAAGTCGATGGGCCAGCTTGTGCGCGAAGCAGTGGATAGGGTGTACTTTAAATCCCAACCGTCGGAAGAGCCAATTTTTACGAAAGATAATCCACTGTGGAAAATCGTGGGTCGGGGAAGAAGCAAGAAGCGGGACATTTCTACACGCCACGATTATTATCTCTACCTGGCAGAAAAAGAGTGAGGATTTTTGTAGATACGGGTGCTTGGCTGGCAGTTAATGATCGGGATGATCGATGGCACCATGCAGCGGTCAGGTTTTTAACGGAAATAACAGGGGAGGCAACGCTCTTTTACACCACAGATTACATCATTGATGAGACCGTCACGTTGATCCGCTTTCGTGTGTCCCAGCGCCGGGCAACTGCGTTTTTGGATTCGCTGCCTCTAAATCAGAATCTTATTTACGCTGTAGTAAGGGAACGCCTACTCGATAAGGGCGAAGATATCTTTCGCAAATACAGCGATAAGAAATGGTCCTTCACCGATTGCGTCTCCTTTGCGTTCATGGATGAAATCGGGCTAATGGACGTATTTGGGTTCGACTCAAACTTCAGACAGTATGGGAAAGTCCTTCATCCCGGTCGCGGTGCCTGAAATTGCTGTGAGGTAAAGAGGTCTTTTGTCGTTGATTCGCCGCATCATTCGTCATTCGACACTCGTCATTCGTCATTCAACATTCGTCATTCGACATTCGAACTTCGTCATTCGTCAATCCGCAATCCGAAATCCACAATCCCAATTCCCTACAGTCCGTACTTCCGAATTTTTCGCTGCAATGTGGGATGTGAAATTCCCAGCAGGCGGCAGGCCAAGCTCTTGTTCCCGCGAGAATGTTCCAGCGCCTTGCGGATGTGCTCTTTCTCGACTTCTTCCAACTGTGCAAAGGCGCCGTTAGGTTCAGAGCTGACCGTTTCGACGGGTTGGGCATCCTGAAACAAATCAAATTTCTGCTCGATGAGAATGTCCCCCTGTGACATCAGCACGGCCCGACGCAGGTAGTTCTCCAGTTCTCGCACGTTACCCCTCCATTCGTGCTGCTTCAGCCGGCCCATTGTCTCGCGTGGGATGCGGCGCACATTTCGGTTCAGCTCGTGGTTGATCCGGTTGACCAGATGGTGGACCAGGTCGGGTATGTCCTCGCGACGCTCGCGCAGCGGAGGAACACGGATGTTGACGACATTGAGCCGGTAGTAAAGGTCTTCGCGAAACTGGCCTCGCCGCACCATCCCCTCCAGATCCTGATGCGTTGCAGCAATGATGCGAACGTCTGTGGCGATAGGCCGCGTGCCTCCGACACGCTCGAACACGCGTTCCTGTAAAACCCGCAGCAGCTTAACCTGCATCGCCGGCGACATGTCGGCGACTTCATCGAGAAATAACGTGCCTTGATCGGCCAGCTCAAACTTTCCCGGCTTGGGCTGATGCGCGCCAGTGAAGGCTCCCTTCTCGTGGCCGAACAGCTCGCTTTCCAATAGCGTTTCCACCAGGGCGGAACAATTTACCGAAATGAAAGACTTGCTGGGGTTGGTGAAATCATGAATTGCCCGGGCAATGAGTTCTTTTCCCGTTCCACTTTCTCCAGTGACCAGAACCGTGGTCTTACTTTTCGAAACCATTCCGATGGTCTTGAAGATGGCAAGCATTGATTTGCTCTTTCCCACCAAATCTTCCAGCTTCAACTCCGAGGGAACGCTGGCGAACGCGCGTTCGCCCCGCTGCGCCATGGAGCGGAGCGCCAGCGCCTTTTCCACAGCCTCGTCAAGCTCGTCGATCGCAATCGGTTTATGAATATATTCGCAGGCTCCCAGCTTTATAGCGCGGACCGCAGTGGGCATGTCGTGAAACGCTGTCATAATCACTACCGGCACGGTTGAGTCATGCTTTTGAAAGTCGGCCAGGAGGTCCAGGCCGCTGCGGTCGGCCAGACGAATATCGAGGAGAACGGCATCGCACGGTTCATTTGTGAATTGCTTTAATCCGTCCTCACCAGTTTGGGCGGACTTGACGCCAAATCCTCGATCCGTAAAGTACAGCGTCAGCGTGCGCACAATGGAAGGATCATCATCGATAATCAAGATGTTTTCGTTCATCGCCTGCTAGAGGGCCTCCTTAGTGTCCTTTGTGTCCTTTGTGGTAAAAACTTTCACCACCAAGGACACAAAGTACACCAAGGATGCACAGAACACCGCGGTCATGGCATCACAAGTTGGGAAACACAACACGAAACGTTGTCCCCACTCCTTCGGCCGATTCGACGTGGATTTCGCCTCCATGAGCCTCGACAATGCGCTTGGTTATTGTGAGCCCGAGTCCGGTTCCATCGCTTCGCGTGGTAAAAAACGGTTCAAAAATTTGTTGCAGGCGACCGAAGGCAATTCCTCGGCCGGAATCCTGAATTTCCACTTGGTAATAACCGCGCGCGACCGGATCGCGGGCCGCATCATGTTCCTGTTCTGCGGAAACTGCCGCGTCATCTTTCCTCGTCGGCATTGTGCCGGCTGTGTCAGGGGCCTGAATGGAAATCCGCAAGGTTCCTCCCGGCTCTGTTGCCTGAATGGCGTTCAGCAGAAGATTCAAAAAGGCCTGGCGCACCCGGACGGGGTCCGCTCGCAGCTCGGTGCGGGAGCCTAAATTTCGAAGCAACTTAATTTCCGCTTTTTGCAACGCGTCTTCCGCCATCAGAAGCGCCTCTTCCATGATGGTCGAGAGGTCGACAGACTGCTTGTTCAGTCGCAATGGGCGCACAAAATCGACGATTTCGGCAAGTATCGAATCTAGGTGATCAATTTCCTGCAGGGCGATGTCCATGTGTTCGCGCGCCCGGCCTTGCAGTTCGGGCATGCGTGAGAGGATTTGCAGGTTCATTTTGACCGAAGACAGTGGATTGCGAATCTCGTGGGCGATGTGTGAAGCCAGCTCGCCGATGGTTGCCAGGCGCTCGGACTGCCGGAGTTGCTGCTGCAGCTGACGCACCTCTGATATGTCGCGCACCACTCCCAGTGTTCCCACCGGATTGCCCGCTTCGTCTTTCAGCAGGGAAATCGAGATGCTGGCATGAAGGGAGCTGCCATCGGCCTTTCGGAGAACCGTCTCCCAGTTCTGCACCCTGGCGCCGCGGCGCAGTTCCTGCATGACGCGCTCTGCTTCCTCTTTTCCGGCGAAATAAATTTCAGTGACGGGTTTTCCCAGCGCCTGTCGTGGCGTATAGCCAAGCATTCTCTCCGCAGGCTTGCTCCAGAAGTCAATCCGCCCGTGTAAGTCAGTCGTGACAATGGCGTCATTGGAGCCGCTGATGAGTTTATTTAAAAACTCCGAGTTCCGGCGGCTTTCTTCGTAGAGACGATGTAGCTGCTGGTAGCTTAAAGGGTCTGTTTTTGCAGGCATAATTGAGAAGATCAGCCGCGAATCACATTGTTAGATAACACAGTTTGCAGGCAACCACAGAGCCGC
>DASYPF010000058.1:0-15657 GCA_036006905.1 Acidobacteriota bacterium | reverse complement strand
CAACATCTCCAGCGCCAATAGTCAGCACCAGATCTCCTTGACGCAGAATGTTGCAGACCTCGCCAATCACGGCATGGCCGGCGACAAATCGCGCTGCCGGATGCCCCGCGCGGGTGATCTCCTGCGCCAACCGCTCCGAACTGATTCCTTCGAGGCGTGGCTCGCCTGCCGAATAAATATCCAGCACGAACAGCAAGTCCGCATCCTCGAAACAGCGCGTGAAGCCCTCAAAGGAATCCCTGATCCGGGTGTAGCGGTGAGGCTGAAAAATCACTATCACTCGCCGGCCGGACTCTCTTGTGGCGGCCAATGTGGCCCGTATTTCGGTAGGGTGATGGCCATAATCGTCATAGAAATCCACCCCGCCGGCACTCCCTTTCTTTTCCAAACGCCGCGCCACGCCGCGGAATCGCGCCAGCGACAGTATCGTTTTGTCCGATGGAATTCCCAGGAGAATGGAAATTCCGATCACTGCAAGCGAGTTCAGGACATTATGTATTCCCGATACATTCAGTTGAATTTGACCCCAGAATCGCCCTTCTCGCAGCACCCTGAAACTGGAACTCCCGAAGCGGTGGACAATGCCCTCGGAGACCAGTTGTGCGTGCTGCTGAAAGCCATATGTGATGGGGCTGCCGCCCAAGCCGGGCAGGATCTGACGCACGCGCGGATCTTCCTTGCAGAGTACACAGCGAGAGGGGTCGACCTTTTTGGCAAATTGCTCAAACGCCGCAATCAGATCTGCCTCACTCCGGTAGGAAACCATGTGTTCCAAATCGATGTTGGTCATCACTACCATTTCCGGCTGGAGCTTGAGAAAGGAGCGGTCGCTCTCATCGGTCTCCGCTATCAGATATTGGCTTTGGCCCAGGCGCGCGTTACGGGCCAGTTGCATCACCACGCCGCCAACCAGGCAGGTAGGGTCAAAACCCGTGTCGATGAGTAACATGGCGATCATCGCAGTGGTGGTGGTTTTTCCATGCGACCCCGCGATGGCAATCCCTTTTTTCCCCTGCATCAGTTCTGCCAGCAGATCGCTTCGGTGAATGACCGGAATTCGCTTCCGTTTAGCCTCAAGCACCTCAGGATTGTCGGGCGCGATTGCCGAGCTGACCACGACCAACCCGGCGTTTTGAAGGTTTTGCAACCGGTGGGGACCGATGAAAATCTGCGCTCCTGCCTCCTGCAGTTTCCGGGTCTGCCCCGAAGCCTTCAGATCGCTTCCGGAAACGGTGTGGCCCAATTGTGTCAGCAGCAAGGCCAGCGCGCTCATGCCGATACCTCCTGCGCCCACAAAGTGCACATGCGGCTTCTGCTCCAGCATCTTTCAACTCGCGACTCCATGAACACAACCAAGCGCCAGATCGATAATCATTTCGGCACTTCTCGAATTGGCAAACCGCCGAATGGAGGATTCCATTTTTCGTCTCTGATCCGGATGACGGAACAAGTCGAGAAGGTTTTGAAACAAGCTCCGCGCATTCATTTCAACTTGAAGCAAGAGTCGCGCTGCGCCCCTGTCTGCAAGATTTCTGGCGTTTACCGCCTGATGATCGTCCGATGCAAACGGAAAAGGAATCAGCAATGCGCACCGCCCTGCAGCCGCCAGCTCCGCCAGCGTCGAAGCGCCTGCGCGGCACACCACCACTGTGGCTCGCGCCATCGCCGCAGCCATGTCATCAATGAAGGGCAGAACAGTCCACCAATCGGATTGGCAGCGTCGATACATTTCAAACTCGGCTGGCCCAGTCTGGTGGATCACATGCAACTCCGGGATTTCCGTTTTCAACCAGGGAACCGCCTCAGCCGCCGCAGCGTTGATGGCGCGACTGCCCTGACTTCCGCCGAAGATCAGCAGCGTGGAGCAGCCAGCTGGTTCTTGCGGGAGCTGAAAGAATTCCTTCCGAACCGGAATTCCGGTAACCCGAGTTTTTCGGCCAAAGTAGCGCCCCGTATCTGGAAACGCCACCGCCGCCCGGTCAATCCATGCCGACAACCATCGATTGGTAATTCCCGGCTTGGCATTCGGCTCAACAATCAATGCAGGGGTCCTTCGCAAACCCGCCGCCAGGATTGCAGGTCCTGAGGAGTAACCCCCAACACCTATGGCCACATCCGGCCTGAATGCGCGGTGGATTTGCATGCAACGAAGCAGGGGCCCCGGCAACTTGAAAAAATTCTTAATCTGTTGAGTCACGGGGAGACCTTTCAACTGGGACACGTCCAGCAACTCCAAGGGGATTCCAGCCTGCGGCACCAGTTTTTCTTCCAACCGCCCTCGGGCTCCGACGAATAAAATTTCATTCTCTTCATTTCTCCGTTTCCATTCCGCGGCCAGCGCCATGCCGATGAAAATGTGCCCTCCGGTCCCTCCTCCGGCGATAAGCAAACGCAACGGCCGTTTCCATCCCATCTAGAGCTCAACGCGATTGGTCGATCGCGAAGAAATGTTCAACAGCAAACCGACACTGAACAATGTCGCCATCAACGACGATCCTCCCATGCTGATAAAAGGAAGCGGCAGGCCCTTGTTCGGCAACAAGCTCAAAACCACGCTGATGTTGAACAGCGCCTGCATGACCACAAGATTGGTCAGGCCCAGCGCCAGGTAGTGTCCGAAAGGGTCCTGTGCGCGCAACGCTATGCGCAACCCCCGCCAGAAAAACAGCAGGAAAAGCGACAGCACCAGGAGACATCCCCACAGTCCCAGCTCTTCCCCGATGACCGCATAGATGAAGTCGGTATGCGGCATAGGAAGGAAGAACAGTTTCTGCTTGCCGTTGGCCAGACCCACTCCCCAAAATCCGCCGCTGCCAATAGTGATCAAAGACTGGCGAATCTGATAGCCGATTCCCATGGGATCGTCGAATGGATTCAGAAAGGCCATCATTCGATTGCGGCGGTAAGCGACGCTGTATACAAGCAGGTACATCACCGGAATGGAAGCAATGGCGGCAAAGAGCAGATAGCGGAGCCGCAATCCGGCGGCAAAAAGCAAAATCGCCACCGACAGAAGGATGTAAGTGCTGGTTCCCAAGTCCGGTTCCTTTAATATCAGCACTGCAAATACTCCCACCAGCAACAGGCAGGGAGCAAAACCTTTGAGCCAGTGATTGATCACCTGCTGCCTGCGACCAAGATAAAAGGCCATGAAGATGATCAGCAGGACCTTTACGAATTCCGACGGCTGCAGCGAGATTCCAGCCAGCCGAATCCAGCGCCTGGCCCCGTTGACGGGCGCAAAAGCAAAAACACCAAGCAGCGAGAGAAAGGCCAGGCCCAGCATAGGAAACAAAAACCAGAGCGAATTCAATCTTTGGTAATTGATTTTCATCCCGGCGAACATCAGAACAATGCCACCCAGGGCGAAGATCACCTGCTTTAGAAAATAATAAGAGCTGCTGCCATGCTCTTCCCTGGCCATCACCACGGAAGCGCTGTAGCCCATGGCAAGTCCGAAGAACAGCAGTGTGAGCGCGATCCAGAGCAAAACCTTGTCTGACGATGAAGCGCGCAAGACACGCTGCCGGGAAGGGCTTCCTGCATATCGGGAGCGGTCTTTATCGAGAGCGGGAGAGTCCGAGAAAGAGTGAGTGGGAGAGGAGGAGAGTGGGAGAGGGGGAGAAAGAGAGACAAGGAGAGTGGGAGAGGGGGAGAGTGGGGGACATGCTCCTGCTCTTCTACTCCTGAAGGCGTTGCTCATGAAGTTCCCCTGAGCTTTCGAACCGCTTCCTTGAACGCGCGGCCACGATCTTCGTAATCGTGGAACATATCGAAGCTGGCACAAGCTGGAGCCAGCAGCACGACCTCTCCAGGCCGGGCCTGCGTAAAACCGATTTTGACCGCTTCTTCCATGCTGCCGGCCCGGAGTGCCGAAACAGCGTCACCCAAAGCTCTCTCAATTTTGGAAGTCGATTCTCCGATCAGAATCAACTGCCGGGCGTGTTGTTGAACCGCCTCACGCATCACGGAAAAATCTGATCCTTTGTCTCGTCCACCTAAAATGACCAGCAAAGGCTCAGTGAAAGACTGCAGGGACTTGATGGCGGAATCGACATTGGTAGCCTTTGAGTCATTGAAGAACGCGACACCTTCGATCGTTTCAACATGTTCGAGCCGATGCTCCACGGATCGAAACGCGCGCACCGCCTCGGCGATCTGCGCGGCCGATACGCCTGCCGACAAACCCGCAGCAACACAGGCCAGCACGTTCTCGACGTTGTGAGCGCCCCTCAGCGGAATGTCTGTCACCTCCAGCAAATCGATTTGATTTCCATCTATTTGGGCACACACCTTTCCCTCGTGGACATGCACTCCGGCCAGCCGCTTTTGCCGGCTGAACCAGCGAACTCTTGCCCTCACTTGTTTTGACATCGCCGCCACCAAGGGATCATCCGCGTTGAGGACGGCAATATCTTCGGAGCTTTGGTTTTCAAAGATGCGCTCCTTCGACGCAGCATAGGCGTGCATGCCTTCGTAGCGATCCATGTGGTCTGGCGTCAGGTTTAGCATCACGGCCACGCCGGGTCGAAATCGATCGATGGCCTCCAGTTGGAAACTGGACAGCTCGACGGAATGCCACGTCGTCTCATCTTCCCCTTCCACCTGGCCGATCAGCGGCTCGCCGATGTTTCCGCTGATGCGCACTTTGGGATATTTCCTTTTCAAAATGGCGCCGATCATGGCCGTGCACGTGGTCTTTCCGTTCGAACCGGTGATGGCGACGATCTTTCCTTTCAGAAACCGGAAGGCCAGCTCGATTTCCGAAATGACCGGAACCGCCGCCGCGCGCGCGGCCTGCACGATCGGGTGCGTCGGGGGGACGCCCGGGCTGAGCACCAGCAGATCGAGCCTGTCGAACCGCTGCGGAGAGGTCCCGCCCAAACAAAGCTTCACCGGGCATGCGTCCTTTTCCGCGAATTTCCGGACCTGTTCGATCTCGACCCCGAGCTTCGCTTCCGGCTTGTCGTCCACGATGACGAGATCGCTGCCTCTCTTGAGGAGGAATCTCGCGGTGGCGAGGCCGGTTCTTGCCAGTCCCGCGATCAAAATTCTTTTTCCCTGCAAATCCATCTCTCATTACCGCAACTTCAACGTAGTTAGGCTGAACAGAGCGAAGATCAACGCGATGATCCAAAACCGGACCACCACCTTGGGTTCTCTCCATCCCGCTAGTTCAAAATGATGATGTACCGGCGCCATTCGAAATATTCGCTTTCCGCGAGTTTTGTAAGAACTCACCTGTAGAATCACCGAGAGCGCTTCGATCACGAAAATGCCTCCGATAAACGGCAGCAGCAATTCCTGCTTGATAAGCACCGCCACTGTGCCGATGGCGCCACCCAGGGCCATCGCGCCTACATCGCCCATGAAGATCTCAGCCGGATAACAGTTGTACCAAAGGAATCCGATGCTTGCCCCCACAATCGAGCCGCAAAATATCGTTAGCTCGCTTGCGTAAACATTCTTGATCAAGTCCAGATAGACGGCGAATGTGGCGTGACCGGTGACGTAAGTCAGCACCGTCAGCGCCGAGGCGGCGATGACCACCGACCCTGCTGCCAGGCCGTCGAGTCCGTCGGTCAAATTGACCGCATTGCAGGAGAACACAATCACGAGGATGATGAAAATGATGAGGGGCAGGTAAGTCGAGTATCCTCCGATCTGAAGATCCATCAGTGG
Source organism: Acidobacteriota bacterium (assembly GCA_036006905.1). Taxonomy (GTDB): domain Bacteria; phylum Acidobacteriota; class UBA6911; order JACQSX01; family JACQSX01; genus DASXTB01. The sequence continues at coordinate 9,975 of DASYPF010000058.1, read as the reverse complement.
CGTGATCTTCTTGAAAAAAGGCACACTCAGCCGGGCACTGTACAGTCCATGCTCGTGAAGGACGATCAGAATGCCTGCGATCACTTCCGCCACCAGAATCTGGCTCACCAGCTTGGCGCGCGGGGTTAGCCCCAGGGAGCGCTTATGGATCGTCTTTAAGTAATCATCCAGGAAACCGATCACGCCGAAAAAGAAAAAGGCCCCCATCGCAATCCACACATAGTAGTTGGTCAGGTCGGCCCACAGCAGCGTCGGCACAAGCACGCTGACTACAACGAGCACCCCTCCCATCGTGGGTGTTCCCGCTTTGGTCTGGTGGCTGGCGGGACCTTCCTCGCGAATATATTGACCAATCTGAAATTCCTGCAATTGGCGGATCAGCCAGGGTCCGAGAATCAGGCTCAATATCAGCGCGGTGAGCGAGGCCCAAACAGTTCGGAACGTGATGTAACGAAACACGTTGAGCACGGTGAATTCCTGATGGAACCTGTAAAGCAAGTGATAAATCATGAACCTTCCGTGGTCCCAAACTGCGTTGTAAGCCGCTCGACGATTTTCTCCATGTGAACTCCGCGCGAGCCTTTCACCAGCAGCAGATCGCCCGAAGCGCATAGCTGCGCCACGAAAGCCGCTGCCGCTTCACTATCCTCGTAGAAGCGCACTTGCGAATCTCGCATTCCCTCTTGTCTGGCACCTTCGCAGATTTCCCGCGCGTACCCGCGCACGCCGATTAACCAGTCAAACCCCATTTGTGCAATCTCCTGGCCGGCATTGAAGTGAAACTCCTTACTGTGCGATCCCAGTTCCAGCATTTCGCCCACCACCGCCATTCGCCGCGAGTAACCCGGCAGCATGGAAGTCGAAGTTGCAATCTCGTGCAGAGCCGCCGGATTGGAATTATAGGAATCATCGATGACAGTCGCCGAATTTCTCAGCCGGATGACACGTCCGCGCATCGGAGCAGCACTCAGGGAGGAAGCAGCCGCAACGCTATCTTCCGTCTTCAGTCCCAGCATTGAGCCGACGGCCACAGCCGCAAGGAAATTATAGACAAAATATTTCCCGGCCACGGGCAGGGCAACTCGGACGCGCGAGGGTCCCAGCAGCAGATCGAAATCGGTGCGATGGAGATCCACAATCCTAATGTTTTCGGCGCGGATCTTGGCGTCATCCGTTGTTCCAAATCCGATTTTCTTCCCCTTAAAAGTTTCAGCGCGTTTGACCAGCAGCCGATCATCGGCGTTGTAAATCCATGTGCCACCGTTCTCCACATAGTCAGCAAGTTCGGTCTTGGCGCGGGCGATTTCCTCGATCGATCCGAAAAACTCCAGATGTACCGGCTGCACATTAGTAATCACTCCAATGCTCGGCTCGGAAATGCAGCAGAGTGTCGCGATTTCGCCCGGCCCCGACATTCCCATCTCCAAGACCGCCACCTCGGTCTCTACAGGCATACGCAGCAGAGAAAGCGGAAGTCCATAGTGGTTATTCAGATTTCCCGGATTGGAAAAGACGCGGAAGCGAGAGTGTAGTACTGAAGCAATGAAAGTCTTAGTCGTGGTCTTGCCGGCACTGCCGGTAACCGCCACTACCGTTTTTCCCCAAAGTCTCCTATATTCTCGCGCCAGTTTCTGCAGCGCCACAGTCGTGTCAGGCACGCGGAGCAGCGAATTACTGGCGGAGATCTCCGGTCTCAAATCGGAAATGACAGCGGCCGCCGCCCCCTTCTGAAACGCGGCATAGAGAAAGTCATGGCCGTCAAAAACCGGACCTTTGATGGCGAAGAAGAGATTGCCGGGCTGAAGAGTCCGGCTGTCGATGGAAACACCGGAAATCGCCGGAGGGCGCGCGCCCACCAGTTCGGCATCCAGGGCTCGGAAGATCTGCTCGGTGGTCACCGTTTTCCCTCCAGCGCAGCGCGCGCCTCTTCGCGATCCGAGAATGGAATTCTGTCAGTTCCTACAATCTGGTACTCCTCATGACCTTTGCCGGCCAGAATCACCGTGTCTTCCCGGCGTGCCTGATTGATCGCGTAACGAATCGCTTCACGCCGGTTCTCGATTCGCGCGTACTGGGTGTCCGATGCTTCAAGTGTGGGCTCGATCTGGTCCAGGATGGCCTCAGGATCTTCCGTGCGCGGATTGTCAGAAGTAAGCACCACCAGGTCCGCGTAGCGGGCGGCAGCCTTGCCCATCAAGGGCCGCTTGGTTCGGTCGCGGTCGCCACCGCATCCAAACAACAGAATGAGCCGGCCTCCGGTGAAGGGGCGGGCCAGTTGCAGAACATTCTTGAGCGCGTCGTCGGTGTGCGCGTAGTCCACAAACACGTTCAGGCCTCGGTTGTTGGGAACGCGCTCCATACGCCCGGGGACCAACTGCAGGTTGCGGATCCCCTCTTGAATAGCGGAGGGATCCACGCCGATTTCAAAAGCGGCGGCGCAAGCACCAAGAATATTATAGACGTTGGGCGCGCCGACAAGGGCAGACTCGATCGCGAAATCCGCCCTGCCCGCCAGGCGAAACGAGATTCCTCCCTGAGTGCAGCTCAGCTTACTGGGGTGAAAGTCGTTGCGCGAATCCAGACCGTAACCCACTTTTCTACGCGTGACCTCCTTCCACAAACGTTCTCCGTACGAATCGTCGCGATTAATCACGCAAATGGGATTCCCAAAATCGCTATCTAAGAAAAACCTCTGTTTCGAGGCGTAGTAATTCTCGAGCGTGCCGTGAAAATCGAGATGGTCCTGCGTCAGATTGGTGAAGATAGCCGCGCGGAAATCGAGCGCATCGCTGCGGCGCAGCTTCAGTGCGTGTGAAGAGACCTCCATGCTGGCAAAACGGCAACCGGCATCGACCGCGCGCCGCAGGAACTGCTGTATGTCGGGAGATTCAGGAGTAGTATGTTCGGTGGCGCTCCGCTCTTCTCCCAGGCGCTGCTCTATCGTTCCCATCATTGCTGCCCGCGCTCCGGACGATCGGAAAATTGAATCGAGCAGAAAGGCAGTGGTGGTTTTCCCGTTGGTCCCCGTCACGCCGACTAACTGAAGCTGCTGGCTCGGGTGGGCGTAAAAATTGGCCGAGATCCCAGCCATGCTGGCCCTCGCATCCGTCACCCGGACCCACGCAAGACCCCGGTCCAGCTGCGCTGCCGTTGTGCCTCCCACGACGGGCACATCGGAAAAGGAACGCTCGGAAACAACCGCCACAGCGCCACATCCCAAAGCGTCTTCCGCGAATTTGTTTCCATCCACTTTGAATCCGCTGATCGCGAAGAAAAGAAACCCCGGTTGAACGACGCGAGAATGGTACGCCAGGCCCACAATTTCTCGCGCAATGTCACCTATCACCTGTTGCACCTCAATTCCTCTGAGCAATTCCTTCAAATTCAAGAGAAGTCCTGACTGCGATCGGCTGAAAGTTGAAAAACACTTCACATACCGTATCGCCGTAAATAATGCTTCCGGCCGAAGGCCGTTGCGCCACCGCGCGGCCGGCGCCTGTCACCTTTAATTTCAAACCAAGACGAGAGCAGATTCGGGCAACCTCACGCACGCTTTTCCCTTTGAAATCAGGCAACCGCTGAGAGTCTTCCAGGAGTGGCACAACCAGGGTTCCCTTCTGACCGCCATCTTGTAAGGATGGTTCTTCGCGCAGCGCGGTTTCGACGACCCGCTGGACGTCTATCGCCTCATTTTCGTCGGCAGATAAATCCTCGTTCCCGGATCCGGCTGGTAAGTCTTTCCCATGCAGCGATTTGGCAAACCGCAAGCCTTCTCTTTTCTGCGGAACCCTCAGCTGCACCAGGGAACGCTCTACAATCTCTTTAAAGACCGGAGCGGCCACCGAACCCCCGTAGATTGCCCCTTTTGGCTCATCGATCATTACCAGCGCCACAAGGGCCGGGTCTTCTACCGGAGCAAAACCCACAAACGAAGCGATGTAGCGGGTCCGCGAATACGCCCCATCGATGTATTTCTGCGCCGTTCCTGTCTTTCCTGCGGCACTGTAGCCATCAGGTTTTGCCAGCTTTCCCGTTCCTTCTTCCACAACCAGGCCGAGCGCCGCACGAATCTTAGCGGCCGTATCCGCACTGATGACTCGATAACGGCGCGGCTCTTGAACCTGGATCACCTTTCCTTCCGGGCTGAGTATTCGATTGATGATTCGCGGCTGAATCCATTCACCTCCATTGGCCACCGTGGCAAACGCGCAGGCCACTTGCAGAGGAGTAACGCCGATCTCTTGCCCAATGGAGATGGCGCCGATTGAAAGCTTCGACCAGTCCTCCGGCGGCCGCAGCAGACCACTCTGCTCGCCGGGAAGCTCAATACCCGTGGTCTGTCCAAAATGGAATTTTCGAATGTACTGATAGAACCTCTCTTCTCCCAGCCTCAATCCCAGCTTTATGCTTCCGACGTTGCTCGACTTGGTGATGATTTCGTTGAAGGTCAAGATCCCATACGAATTGTGGGCTTCGCGGAAAATTTTCCCGCCGAGCGAGACGGTTCCGACGGCGCAGTTAATGCGTTCTTCGGGGTAAACCACTCTTTCTTCCAGCGCTGCCGAGGCTGTGACGAGCTTGAATGTCGAGCCGGGTTCGTAGGTATCTAGGATAGCTCGATTGCGCCGGATTTCAGGGGCAACCGAACCGAACTGATTAGGATTGAAAGTAGGACAGGCCGCCATCGCCAGAACCTCACCGGTATGAGTGTTGATGACGACCGATGCTCCGCCAGCAGCGTGAAATTTCTCGACCGCAGCGCTCAACTGCTGTTCGACGATGTACTGGATGTTCTTATCCAGGTTCAAAACTACGATGCTGCCCGCATGCGAATTCTCATCAGGCGCTCCAAACAAAATTTGACGCCTAGCATCTTTTGTTACCGGTACCTTGCGCGCGTCTCCGCGGATTTCCTTATCAAGCAGGTACTCGATGCCCGCCAAGCCCATGTTATCCATCCCGACAAATCCGATCACGTGACTGCCCAGCTCCTGCATCGGATAGAAGCGCTTGCTTTCCTTTTGAAAGTAGATTCCATGCGCATCCAAAGCCCGAACCTGTTCGGCCTCTCGGGGAGTGATCTTGCGCTTGATATATACGAAGGGCGCGCCTGAGGTCAGTTTTTCACACAAATTCCCTTCTTTCAGACCCAAGATGGAGGCCAGTTGTTGCGCTGTCAGGCGCACGTCTTCCAACTCCTTAGGACGGCAATAGAGTGAGTCCATCGCGACACTGACTGCCAGTTCTTCTAGGTTGCGATCGAGAATGTCCCCTCGCCGGGGAGCGATTTCAATGAATCCTTGCTGTTGCTGGCGGGCTTTTTGAAGGAGGACGTCGTGCTGGAATAGCTGGAGGTGGACGAGCCGGCAAAAAATTACCAGCACCCAGAACAAGACCAGGCTGGCCAAGCCAAACAGGCGATGAGGATTACAACCATTCCGCATGAGGAGGAGCGCCCTTCCATCCAGTCAGCTATCAGTTGTCAGCTAGCAGCTATCAGCTATCAGCTATCAGCTATCAGCTAGCAGCTAGCAGCTAGCACCCAAGAGCCGAAAACGATGTCTGACACCTGACAACTGAGAGCCAGCTGACAGCTGAGAGCTAATAGCTAATAGCTGAAAGCTGAAAGCTGATAGCTGACAGCTCATAGCTGATAGCTGAAAGCTGAAAGCTGAAAGCGGACTCCTGACCACCGACAGTCTCTAGTCCGTCCAATACAAGATGGTCATTGATGTGTCTCCTTTGAATGGATTGAGGAGGGCACGATCGACTCAGCCACAAGATGCTGGTCCGGCAATACCTCGCGATCCCTAATGAAAATGACCTGCACAGAATTGGATGGAATCAAACCCAACTGTTGGCGAGCAATCTGGTCAATGCGCTGGGGCGACTTACACGCTGCTTGTTCGAGCATCAGCGCCTGCTGCTGCTCTTTTAAAATGGCCGTGTTGTGTTTAGTTTCCTGAATTTGATATCCGACGGTGATGATCTCGGAGCGAACCCATGAATAACCTACAACTAGCGTGGCAACCACACCGGCAGCGAAGATGTAGCGGCAGATTTGACATACGTCAGTCTTGGGAGGCGTACCTGCATGGAGACGATTTTGAACTTGCTGCCGATGATAATCCCTCATGGTAGCGATCCTAAAGGCATTGCTGGGCCACCTGGATTGCGGATTTCGTATTGCGGATTGCGGATTTCCCGATTGCGGATTGCGGATTGCGGATTGCGGATTTGAAAGAACTCCAGACTTTGTAACTCAGCGTTCAAATTTTCCAAATATCTAGCCATAGTTTTCTTCCGCTCTATACTCACCGACTTTTCCTTGTCACTCACCGACTTTGCCTTGTCCGAATCCGCAATCCGAAATCTGAAATCCGCAATTGAAAGTCACCAAATGAGCCGGATTAACGGAGCCGCCTCACGAAATCCGCAATCCGCAATCCACAATCCGCAATTAAAAGGGGGTCGGTCCCGCAGTTCAGAGCTTCTCCACCGATCGAAGCTTTGCGCTGCGGGACCGGGGATTCCGGTGAACCTCCTCCTCCGTCGGCTGCACCGGCCTCCTTGTCAATAACCGAACCACCTTTTTCTTTGGGCAGCTACATTGTTCGGCGGGACGAAAGCAGATGCACTTCCCGCTCAACAGGTTGAATTCGGTTTTAACAATTCGATCTTCCAGAGAATGAAAACTGATCACAACCATCCGTCCTTGGGCTTTCAGAAAACCGATCGCATTGTGGATGAACTCCTTCAAACCCTTGAGCTCGTCGTTAACAGCGATGCGCAACGCCTGAAAGACGCGTGTGGCCGGATGGATCTTCTGCCTTGCGTAAGAAATAACCGACCTGATGAGGCGGGCCAGTTGCACCGTTGTCGTGATCGGCTCGATGGCGCGCTGCTGCACAATTCTTCGTGCAATCGGGCGAGATTTCTTCTCACCACCGAAGTTATAGAAAATATCTGCCAGTTCTTTCTCGGACAATTGCTGAACCAAATCGGCCGCCGTAAGCTTCTGCGTCGTATCCATCCGCATGTCGAGGGGACCTTCAATTGTGAAACTGAAGCCGCGATGAGGGGACATCAATTGGAGGGAAGAGACCCCGAGGTCCAAAAAGATGCCATCTACCTCGGAGACGTGGAGGTTATTTAAAACCAGGGGCAGGTTTTTGTAATTTTCGTGGAAAAGCTTGATGCGGCGGCCGTTGGTTAACCGTTCCTGAGCCAGTTTTAAAGCGTGGTCGTCTCGATCCAGACCGATCAGCAAGCCATCCGGACCGATTCCTCTGAGAACGGCTTCAGAGTGACCACCCAGACCAACAGTACAGTCGACATAAGTGCCGCCGCGCCGGCACGCCAAATAATGGAGCACCTCGTTGAGCATCACTGGTTCGTGCTGCGCGGCAGTAGACATATTTAATCTTATAATTGCGGATTTTGGATGATGTGATTTCGGATTGCGGATTGCGGATTGCGGATTTGAAAGAGTTCGCTATTTTGTAAAATGAAGTTCAAATCTCGCAACTGTCGACCCAAGCTTTCCGCCCGCTGTTTACTCATTGACTCTGACTTTCCCAATCGGAAATCCGCAATCCGAAATCATCCGAAATCCGCAATTGTTAGATGCTTTGACTTCCCCAATCCGCAATCCGAAATCTGCAATCCGCAATCGAAACAATCCGCAATTGTTAGATTCCCAAATCCGACAACACCTCAGCGTCCCTATCCGTATAGGGATCGCTCTGCAGTAACTTGGCAAATCGCTCGTTGTTCCAAACTTCCAGGTAATTCAAATTCCCCATAACCGCCACTTCGCCCTGCATCCCTGCAGCCGTGCGAAGGTGCGGCTGGATAAGAACTCTTCCTTGCTTGTCCATCTGTGTGAGCTGGCCGTAGTAGTTTGTGTTTCGCAAGAACTTCACTTTCTCCGGCTTCATTTTGGGAGGCGCCAACAATTTGGCTTCGATCTCCTCCCACTCTGTGAGCGGATAGATCAAAACGTTATTCCCAGTAAGACTGGTGACGTAGAGGTCGGCACCGTATTTTTCGTCGATGAACTTGCGGAAGTCGGCAGGCACTTTGATTCTCCCTTTCTCGTCGATCTTCGCCGGCAGATTACCGCGTAACATTCCAGCCTCATCGTTTCGAACTCAAACTTTAAAAAGAAAAATCTAAAACTTTGGAGGATTTGGACCATTTTGATCTACTTTGGTCCAATTTGGTCCACAAGAGAATAGGACTGCCCTCTTCTGCTGTCAAGAAGTTTTTTCAGAATTTTTTCTGAGCCTGGTTGAGTTATTAAGGATTTTTTCTGAGGTTTATGCAGAGTGCCGCCAAGACAGGGCAACTTGCCGGCTTCAATAGGTCACCAACTTCAGACCCGGGAGACGGGAGAAATCCTTCACGTTTCGTGTGGCTAATGAGTCGTCGGCGGCATTTCTTTTTCCACTCCGCCGCCTCGTCTCTGGTACGATTACCGTTTTCTTCAGGAAGGGATTTGTGTCTTGAAGGCAGGCATCATCGGCTACTTGCAATCGGGAAAGACCACGTTGTTCAACATCCTGACGCGTGCCGGAGCGCAAATCGGCTACTCGGGGAAAGGGGAAAGTAATATCGGAGTCGCGAAAGTCCCTGATCCGCGACTTTGGACGCTCTCAGAGATGTTCCGCCCAAAAAAGACGACGCCTGCCACCGTTGAATATCTTGATCTACCCGGCGTCGCCAAAGGCGAGTTTCAGACTGCTACTCAATCCGGCAGCTTGAGAAATTCCGATGCGCTGGTGCACGTGGTCCGTGCCTTCGAAGACCCTCACAATCCGCATCCGGAAGGGTCCGTTGATCCTCCTCGCGACATCGCAAACTTTGAATTGGAGATGATCTTCTCTGATTTGGCAACCATCGAGAACAGACTGGAAAGACTCGGCAAGGACCTGAAGAAAGCGAAAACATCGGAGCTTGAAGCTGAAAACACACTGTTGCAGGAGTTCAAGAAATATCTTGAAGATGAGCGTCCGCTACGGGAGATCGAGGTCACCGCGGAGCTGTCAAAGCGAATCCGCGGCTTTGCTTTTCTCTCGCTGAAACCACAGATCATCATCTTAAATCTCGGAGAAGCGGATGTCGGCGAGATCGACTCGGCAGTCGGGAAATTTCATTTGGACGATTGGGTTCGGCGCCCCCAGCTCGGTTTTTCCGCAGTGTGCGGGAAGATTGAAGGAGAAATAGCAGAGTTGTCGGAAAACGATGCGCAAGCTTTTTTGAAAGATCTCGGTTTTGCTGAACCGGGCCTGAATCGGGTCATTCGAGATACCTACCGCATCATGAATTTGATTTCGTTTTTCACAGTTGGAGAAGATGAGGTGCGCGCATGGACGATTCAGCGCCACACACCGGCGCAAAAGGCGGCAGGCGAAATACATTCAGACATCGAACGTGGATTCATTCGCGCCGAGGTGGTTTCTTATGAAAATCTGGTAGCCGGCGGGTCGCTGACAGCAGCCAAGGAGAAGGGCCTGCTTCGCCTGGAAGGAAAAGATTACATCGTCGAAGATGGAGACGTGATTAACTTCCGGTTTAACGTCTGAAAAAAGTCGCAGGCCGCAGGTCGAAAGTCAGCTCTCAGCTATCAGCTATCAGCTATCAGCCCTCAGCTATCAGCTATCAGCTATCAGCTAGACTTTCGACCTGCGACTTGCGACCTGCGACTTCTTCTTAGCTATGTCACAGCAGTTTTTTACAACTTTAATTCTGGGTGCGATCGCCGCGGCCGCCAATGTGCTGGGCGGCTACGCGGTGTCCTATCAGAAAATGCTGGATCGTTTTCTGCTTCGTTTTCTGATCGCGATGGGCGCTGGATTTCTTCTGGCTGCTACATTTCTTGTCGTCATCCCGGAAAGCGCGGCACGCAATGCCCGCACTCCGTGGATTCTGTTGAGCGGCTACCTCTTTATGCAATTCTTTCAGCATACCGTG
>DASYPF010000057.1:0-8024 GCA_036006905.1 Acidobacteriota bacterium | reverse complement strand
GCTCAAGAGCGAGGTGCACTACGATATCTTTCTGCTCGATTCGATCGGCGAATTGACAGTCGTGTACGAAATGGCGACTGTCGTCTTTGTGGGGAAGAGTTTGGTTCCGGGCGGCGGGCAAAATATTCTGGAACCCGCTTTCTTTGGCAAGCCGATCCTCTTTGGCCCCTACATGGAGAATTTCAGAGAAGTCGCGGAAACATTCGTACACGAGCAAGCCGCCGTCCGGGTGATGGACGCGGCGGAATTCTCCCAGCGCCTGCTCGAACTGTTGCGCAATCGCGAAATGCGCTCCGCCCTGAGCGCGCGCGCCGGCAAGATCATCGCTGAAAACCGGGGCGCAGCCCACAACACGATGCACGAAATCCGCGAACTGGTGGATCGAATGAATTTCGAATTTCGAAGTTCGAATTTCGAATGAAGATCGCCTGCATTCGGAATTGGAACGTCGAAATTCGGACTTTGCTTCCGCGGCTGGCGTGGCTTTATCAACTGCTAGGTCGAAGGCCCAAGTTCGAATGCAGATGATCTTCATTCGCAATTCGAAATTCGAAATTCGAACTTTGCTTCTCCCGCTGGCGTGGCTTTATCGGGTGGCGCTGCTGCTGAGGCGCCAATACTTCAGGCTGTTCCGACCGCCCCGCAAGCTGGGACGCCCCACCCTCAAGGTTGGTAACATCACCGCCGGCGGCACAGGCAAAACACCCTTTGTCATTTACCTGGCAAAACTACTAAAAAAACGAAAACTCCAGCCCGTTGTACTGTTACGCGGATACGGACGGCACACGTCAGGTGTATTGAAGGTGTCCTCAAATCTGCCGTTCACGTCCGTCGGCGACGAGCCGAAGCTGATCCTGGACCAGGCCCATTGTCCAGTATATGTTTGCGAGGACCGTTTCGCAGGGGCGCAAGAGGCTCTCAGCGAGCATCCTCATGCTACCTTTATCTTGGACGACGCTTACCAGCAACTGGGTATCCAAGCCGATATTAACTTCCTGCTGGTCGATGCCACCAATCCGTTCGATCAGGGTCTGCTCTTGCCGGCCGGCAGGATGAGAGAGCCTTTGCACGAGATCAACCGCGCTGATGCGATTATCGTGACACGGGCCGACCATCCGTTTGACCAAGACTGGTTGATGTCCACCCTAAAGAAATACAATCACGGAGCGTCTATTTTTTTTGCTTACAACGAAGTCATAGGGCTGCAGGAATTACCGTGCGGAAGATGGCTTCCCACTGAAAAATTTCGAGGAAAAAATGTCGTTATGATGTGCGCTATTGGTAATCCAAACATCTTCGAATTTGACATCAGCCACCATCAGATGCTGATTCGCCATCGCATTCTCCTTCCCGATCACCACAGCTATACACAGGCGGATATCGACCGCTGCCTCCGGGGAGCGGCCACACATGGCGCCGACATTGTCGTCACCACCGAGAAGGACGCGATAAAGTTCGAAGGGTTAAGTATTCCACCCGGGAAGATTTATTCTCTCGGAATAGAAGCCAAAGTTGATGAAGAGGAGAATTTTTTGGAATATTTGAAGATGTTTCTGGACATCTAGGATGAACAATTAAGAATGGAGAATGGGGTAGGGGCTGGGGGCTGGGGGCTTAGGGCTGGGGGCTGGGGGCATAGGTATTGCCCTTCTGGCTCCAATCCAGATTTCCGACCCCCAGCCCCTAGTCCCCAGCCCCCACTCCCCATTCCTAATTCTCCAATTATGAACTCCATTCTCATCCGCGCCACAAACTGGATCGGCGATTGTGTCATGAGCCTCCCGGCGCTCAATGAGCTACGCCGGCTTCATTCTCAGATGAAAATTACTGTGCTGGCCAAGCCCTGGGTCGCGGATATTTATCGAGCCGGAGGGATTGCCGATGAAATCATTGAGTTCGATCGCAATGCTCACGCCGGCCTGCGCGGCATCATCCAGGTCTCCCGCTTGTTACGAGAGCGCGATTTCGACTGCGCCTTACTCCTGCAGAACGCGTTTGAGGCCGCGCTTATTGCGCGTCTTGCCGCAATTCCAACGCGTATCGGATACGCGACACAGCATCGCGGTTTTCTCCTCACTCGGCCCGTGCCGGTCCATCCCGCAGTGAGAAAGATGCATCAGAGTTTTTACTATCTGAACTTGCTCACCGAATCTGGACTGAGTTCGGACCGCTACGTCGACAATCCTGGCTACCATCCGGATGCGCGCCTCCAGATTGCCGAAGAGCGCAAACAACGCGCTGTCAATTTTCTGCTTCAGGCGGGTGTTTCGTCCGGCAAAGCGCTGATCGGCATAAATCCAGGGGCTTTCTATGGACCGGCAAAGCGGTGGCTTCCGGACCGATACGCAGCGGTGGCCGATTACCTGGCACAACGCTGGAACGGCCAAGTACTGATTCTTGGATCAGCGGCTGAACAAAAGATTGCCGAAGAAATTCAATCGGACATGAAGGCCAAGCCCATTTTTCTGGCTGGGAAAACAACGCTGATGGAATTGATGGAATTGATCGCCTGCTGCGATCTCGTTATCACCAATGATTCCGGCCCGATGCACCTGGCCGCGGCGCTGCAGCGCCCACTGATTGCCCTTTTCGGTTCTACTGACGAAAACCTCACCGGACCGATGAGCCCAATCGCCCAAGTCATTCACAAGCAGGTGGAATGTACTCCGTGTTTCTTGCGCACCTGTCCTATTGACTTGCGCTGTTTTCGGAAAATCGAGGTAGAAGAAGTATGCCGGCTTGCGGATCAGATCTTGAGCGGGAGACAAGCATGAAAGACAGGCTGCTGCCGTTGGTCGATGAGTTTCCGAGCAAGACCATCCTGGTATTCGGCGATCTCCTTCTCGATCAGTTCTTGTTTGGCGAAATATCCCGCATCTCGCGCGAGGCGCCGGTGTTGATCCTTCGATATCGTGAAACGATTTCGGCCGCCGGAGGAGGGGCCAACGCCGCCAACAATGCGGCCTCGCTGGGAGCCCAGATAATTACGGTCGGCGTGGTCGGCGCCGACAAGGTTGGAGACCAATTAAGAGAACTGCTTCCGCCGGGTGCGAAGTTGGTCACCGAACAGCAGTACAGTACTCCCACTAAGATCAGAATCCTCGGCGGGTCGGCCCATTCTTCCAGACAGCAAATCGTGCGGATCGATCATGAAAGCACACTCGGAGATCGCCCCGATCTGCACAAGCGTCTAGCAAATCTGCTTGAGGCGGCATTGGAACAGGCTCACGGAGTAGTCGTCTCTGATTATGGAAACGGAACCGTGGCACCACGCTTAATGGAAATGATCACTGCATCCTGTGCAACACGAAAGATTCCTGTGGTCGTCGACTCGCGCTTTGGTCTGTTGGACTATCGAAACGTCACGGCGATGACGCCCAACATTTCAGAAGTGGAAGAAGCGCTTCACGAGAAACTGGGCCAGGACGAAAAGCGGATTGAAATCGTGGGAAAGCAACTTCGCCAACGCTCCGGTCTGGCTGCATTATTGATTACGCGCGGACGCTTCGGAATGACGTTATTGGAAGAGGCAGACCGGGTTACTCACATACCGATTTTTGGGTCTGATGAAGTAGCTGACGTCACCGGCGCTGGAGATACGGTGATCGCCACTTTCACCACGGCGTTGGCCGCAGGGGCAAGTTTTTTTGAGGCTGCCATGCTGGCTAATTACGCCGCAGGACTGGCCGTAATGAAGCGCGGGACCGCTACCATTTCTCCCGACGAACTCCGAGAGGCAGTTGCGACGGACCAATGACTCAATCAAAGATTCTCTCGCTTGACGAATTGAGCCGCCGGTGTTCCGGCCTTAAAAGCGAGGGAAAGAAAATTGTCCTGGCCAACGGATGCTTCGATTTGCCGCATGTGGGACACGTCCGTTATCTGGAAGGCGCGCGTGCTTTGGGCGATGTTCTGGTCGTCGCGGTCAATTCTGATGAGAGCGTGGGCCGCTTAAAGGGTCCGGGCCGGCCGCTGATTCCCGAATCAGGCAGAGCTCACATGGTGGCCGCCTTTGAATGCGTCGACTTTGTTACGCTTTTTTCCGACCTGACCGTAGAAAAAGTTCTGCAATCCGTGCGCCCTCATATCCATGCGAAGGGAACAGACTATACGGAAGAGACCGTGCCGGAACGCACAATCGTCAAGAACTATGGCGGAACCACCGCAATCGTCGGGGACCCGAAGAGCCACTCCACGCGTGATTTAATTCAGAAAATCCTGGGTAATAGCTAGTACACTGCAATAGAAAAATCGGCACCAATTAATGATACACGGATGACACAGAAAACGCAGATTTACGAATGCCCTCCCGAGGCATTCTCAAAAAGCTGCGGCCCGCAATTGATCCAGGGGTGCCTCGGTAGGACATTCGCAAATCTGTGTTCTCCGTGTTATCCGTGTATCACTAACTGGTATCAATTTTTCTGTTACAGTGTACTAGAGATGAACGGTTCCAGATTTCTAATCGTCAAGCTGAGTGCGATCGGTGATGTGGTGCACACCTTGCCGGCGCTGATGGATCTGCGCCTTCAATATCCTGAAAGCGAAATTGATTGGCTTGTAGAGCCGTCTGCAGCGCCGCTGCTGAGAAACTCAGGCGAGTTGCAGCGTGTCATAGAAGTTTCCACGCGAGAATGGCGCCGCACTCCGTTCTCACTCGCCACTTTACGAAACGTCGCTGGCATTATTGCAGATCTGCGCCGCCGCCGCTATCAAGCCGCGCTGGATTTTCAGGGCCTTTGGAAATCAGGAGTGCTGGCGCGCAGTTCCGGCGCGGCCCAAGTATTCGGCATCAACTCGGAAGATCTGCGGGAATCGTCAGCGCGCGTCCTCTACCACCGCCAGGCCAAAGCCGCCGGCCGGGTGCATCGGATCGAGCGAAACCGCGCCATGTTAAAGCTGCTGGGTATCCCCCCCTCGGGGCCGGCACGTTATCCTGAAAAACTATGGAATGACGCCGACCGGTTGCGAGTCGAGTCGCTGTTGGAGAACCTTCCGGAAGATTTCGTTATCGTCAATCCAGGAGGTGGCTGGGCGACCAAGCTTTGGCCTCCAGAGCGTTTTGGCGAATTGGCTCGCTGCATCCACGACCGCTACGGTTACGGGGTCGTGTGCACCTGGGGACCGGGTGAAGAAGCTCTGGTCGAGCAATTGAAAACTCATGCCAGTCCCGCACCGATTTTTGCCATTGCTCTTTCCATCAGCGAGTTTGCCTGCTTTGTCCGCTCCTGCCGTCTCTTCATCGGAGGAGATACCGGTCCGATGCACATTGCAGCCGCTTACGGAGTGCCGGTGTTTTCCATCTTTGGGCCGACCACCGTGGAGAAGAACGGGCCCTATCAGACCAGGCATCACGTGGTGCAGCACCTACTTCCCTGCTCTCACTGCTACCTGCGGAGTTGTTGGCATCACAGCTGTATGCGGTACCTGGAAACGAACGAAGTTTGGCAGGCGTTCCAGGAATTTGACACGAAAATATCCGACAAAGTGGGAATTGTGAGTCGCAAATCGCAGGTCGAAAGTCGAAAGTCATAGGTTGAGGCGACGAATCTGCGGCTTTGCAATTCCATATTGCGACTTCTTCGTCAGGCAAATTGAAACTCACGAACATAACCGCCATCTAATCCGATGACCGTGGACTTTCACACCCTGGCACAGCGAATTCGAGTGCCGTTTGGATTCGTGTTTGCGGCGTTCTTTTTGATCTTCACCTATCCAAACCCAACAGCCGCCGTTGTGGGATTTGGCGTGGCGCTGGCAGGATTAACGATGCGCCTTTGGGCTTCAGGTTGTATCGAGAAGAGTCGCCGGTTGGAGGTTATCGGGCCCTATCAGTACACCAGGAATCCGCTCTATTTGGGCTCGTTTTTGTTAGGACTAGGCGCTTGTGTTGCAGCCGCAAACATCTGGCTGCTGGCGACATTTATAGTGGTCTTCTGGGGAATTTACGGGCTCGTGATGAGGCGGGAAGAAGAGGAGATGCAAAAACTGTTTCCGGAAAAGTTCCCCCTGTATCGACGCTCTGTACCTCTTTTCATGCCGCGCTTCAGGGGCGGCAAACAAACTTCTATGGAACCTGAAACCTGGAACCCGGAACCCGAAACCTGTGGTACAGAACCCGACACCCGACACCCGGCACCCGATACCCGCTTCCGCTGGTCTCGCGCAATGAGAAACCGCGAATACAACGCCGTTTTGGGATTTGTCGCTATCTTTGGCTGGATTTGCTTTCGACTGACATGGAAAGGCTGAAAGTTGCGTGGTTTCCATTTTGTCTGATTTTCACGCTGGGTACGCCTTGGGCGGGCTCGAAGGTTTCCCCCGTCCCTTTCAAGCCCGATGAGGTGATGGTCTACGAAGTGAAGTGGAAAGCCCCACTCTTCTTCATGCCAGCCGTACATGCCGGATTCACCACGCTGCGCGTTCTTCCTCCCGCTAATTATGAAGGCAAGCCCGCTCTCCATTTCACTGCAACAGCCAAGTCGGATGGCTTTTTCCCGAGGCTGGGAGGTATCGACATCGATGACTCGTTTGATTCGATCGTTTCGGCCGACGACTTCTGCTCTCTCAAAATCGTTAAGATCCAAAAAGAGGGGGGACGCAAACGAGATATCGTGCTCACGTTCGATTCTGAACGCAAGAACACGCACGTTTTAGAAAAAGATATCGCTACTATGCCACCGCGGGTTACGCGCGACGAAACGCTGCCACTGCCGGCGTGCACAGTAGACGTGCTCTCGGTCTTTTACGCCGCTCGAAGGTTCAATCTGGAAATGGGGAAGAGCTTCAACATGATGTTGAGCGACAACGGGACGACGCGCCCCATCACTATTACTGTGGAAAAGCGAGAACAAGTTGACACGGGTGAAGGCAAAGTGCCCGCAGTAAAGTTGCGTACCGGATCCGCGATGGGACTTTTCAGCCGCGGAGGCACTTTCTCGATCTGGTATTCAGATGACGAGCTCCGCGTACCGGTAAGATTCGAAGCTAAGGTCAACTTTGGGAAAGTGTACGGATGGCTGCAGTCGTATCAAGGCGCCGGGAACCTGAGAATTAAGAATTAAGAGTTAAGAGTTAAGAGTTAAGAATTAGGAACACAAATTGGAGATATCCTCAAGCCTCATTCTTAATTCTTCATTCTTAATTCTTAATTCTCCAGAGCAGGGCGATAAGCCGAATCCTGTCGAGGGTGATCATTCATCTGGAGGAGAAGTCGCCCTCTCCTTCTAGCGACCTACCCGCGTCGTCTTCCTTTCGGAAACTGCTGAGCACCAGCATCCAAGGGGCAAGTTACCAGGGGCATGAATTACCAGTGAAAAGCGTCACAACAACTGGTAATTCTTGCTGCTGTTAACTTGCCCCTTGAAGGACGCCGCCTATTTGGTCTTGCACCGTGCGGGGTTTACCCTGCCTTCCTTCTCACGAAGGAAGCGGTGCGCTCTTACCGCACCTTTTCACCGTTACCTTTCAAGTGGCAAGTTAGAAAGACAATGCGGAATGGAGAATTTGGAATGTCGGAACCATATTCAACATTCGGCATTCCGAATTCCGCATTAGGTCCTGTTAACTTGCCACTTGAATGGCTGTGTTTTTTCTGTGGCACTTTCCGTATCCTCGCGGATCCTTCGAGTTACGAAGCGCACTGTTCAGGGGTGTTCGGACTTTCCTCCGTTCAAGCGGCAAGTAATCAGTGGCAGGCTGAGTTCAACGCCCTCTCGCTGTCACCGACAACCGACCGCGGATGGGTTAAGCCGGTGTTGCTTTTTAGGTTCGCCTGCCACCGACAACTTGCCACTCGAACGGCGATCACCTACCCCGCTCTGGCGAATGTTGACAATTTCATTATACAGAGATCTTAGGGCTGGAGCGACAATATTTTCGAGTAGCTGTCCGTTGTCCGTTGTCGGTGGTCAGTTGTCCGTGGTCCGTTGTCAGTGGTCCGCTGTCTGGTTCAGTTTTCGCGGCTTAATTTGCTCCACGGTGCGCTCAGACTACAGACAAGAGACCACGGATAACTAACAACG
>DASYPF010000056.1:0-12622 GCA_036006905.1 Acidobacteriota bacterium | reverse complement strand
GAAGATTTCCAATGACCGTTGCCTGAGCGATGACTCGAAACCTCTCGACAAATAAGCGCTCATACTTATCCGATAAAGGACTGAGGGAGCGGATCTTTTCTGCAAAATACTCTCCGTCCCGCAGTAGGAAAAAAAGCGTTGTCAGCATGATCAGATAATTCATTAGAAAACCGAACAGTTGGCCGACCAATGCCGTCATCATCCCCAAGGCCAGCAGGCCGTGTTTCTCGGCCTGCTGGCGAAACTTGTCTCCCAGATGGAGATCCTGAAACGTCCAAGACCCGGGCAGCCAGCGTTCGAGCTTCTGAATGGCGGGATTTTCGAGGTTCAGCCACGCTAGCAATTTTTGAGAAGTCTCGGGACTCTGCAGGTTGTTGTAGATACTGAGAGCATCACGTGCCAGAGACACCAGAAGAAAAACAAAAGGAACCAAGAGCACAACCGTCAGGCCCATGCATACCGTCAAAGCCGCGAGATTCAGCCGGCCTTTCCAGCGTTTCTCGAGTGAGTTGTGCAAGGGGTAAAGCAACGTCGCAAGAATCAGCGCCAGAAATACCGGCATGCAGAACGGCTCGAGAATGCGAAAGCAAAAATAAAGAATGACCAGGAAAGCAGCGATCAAAAACCAGCGCGCAGCCGGATCCATACAAGTGGCACGTTAGCAGGGGAATCAATGGCAGTAAAGAGAGTTTCGGTCCCCACATTGTAGGTGCGCGCTGCGGTACACGGCGCCAGCACATCCTTTACGCTTTTGG
Source organism: Acidobacteriota bacterium (assembly GCA_036006905.1). Lineage (GTDB taxonomy): Bacteria > Acidobacteriota > UBA6911 > JACQSX01 > JACQSX01 > DASXTB01. The sequence goes on along the minus strand of DASYPF010000056.1, from coordinate 11,867 downwards.
AGCCTGGCAGAAAAGAAAATTTGGACACGGAGAACGCAGAAAACACGGAGTAAGCTAAATTCTGGAGCATGAAGGCACTGCAGCAAACATTAGTCTGACACCCGCAATGGAGTGCCTTCATGCTCCAGAATTTAGCTTGTTTCTGTGTTCTCAGTGTTTTCCGTGTCCTAAAACTCTTTTCTACCAGGCTCCAAAAGCGTAAGGGATGTGCTGGCGCCGTGTACCGCAGCGCGCCCCTACGGTTGTCGAACCCGGACCTACGATCCGAGCACCACCCGGACAGTGTGTTCGCCGGGTTCATCGACCAGACGTATATCCAGAGTTGACAAGCGCTGGCCGTCCAGTTCCACGAACGCAACGCCGCGGCAGACGTGGTTTGGGTTTTCTACATGGATCTGGTAGTTAGCTTTTCTTCTCCGATAACGCAGCGTGAAACTCTCCCAGTCGGATGCCATAGTCGGATCTACTCGCAAAGTATTTCCCCGAAGTTTGAATCCCAGAATCTCCTCGATCCAGATGCGATACATCCAGCCACTTGATCCGGTGTACCAGGTCCAGCCTCCCTGCCCGGCTCGACCCTCGAGCGAATAAATGTCAGCGGCTATCACGTAAGGCTCCACTTTGTAACGCCCGGCCTCCTCGGACGTGCGGGCGTGCTCGACCGGGTTCATCATGTAGAGCAGCTTAACGGCCTCGTTGCCGTCCCCTCGACGTGCAAACGCCTGTGCCACCCACAGGGCTCCGTGTGTGTACTGGCCGCCATTTTCACGCACACCCGGCGGATAGCTTTTGATGTAGCCGGGGTTCTCCGGCGCCTTGTCAAAGGGAGGTGTGAACAACAAAACCATCTTGTCGGCTTCGCGGATCAACATCTTCTGGACCGACTGCAGCGCCTGGCCGGCACGCTCGGGATCGGCTGCGTCCGAGATCACTGCCCACGATTGCGTCAGGGAATCGATCTTCGCTTCCGAGTTCTGTTGAGAACCAACGGGTGTGCCGTCGTCAAAGTAGGCGCGCCGGTACCACTGTCCATCCCAGGCTGTTGACTCTACGACCCTGGCCAGTTGCGCGGCCCGTTCTCGATAATCCCTTGCCTTCGCTTCGTCGCCATGGACGCAGAGTACGTTGGCGAACTCTTTGAGAACATCGATCAGAAACCAGGCAAGCCAAACGCTTTCGCCCTTCCCACCCGGTCCAATGTTGTTCATCCCATCATTCCAGTCGCCCGTCCCCATCAGCGGCAAACCATGAGGGCCGCTGGTAAAACTCCTTTCGATGGCGCGCCGGCAGTGTTCCAGCAGGGACGCTTCATGAATCGATCGCGACGGCGTCATGTAGACCTCAGGCTCGTGCTCTTCCAGGAGCCGTCCTTCCAAAAAAGGAATGACAATGTCGAGAATCTCCCGGTCGCCGGTCACCTTTACGTAATGAGCAGTAACGTAGGGAAGCCACAGTAGATCGTCAGAGATGCGCGTCCTGACACCGGCGCCCGATTGCGGATTCCACCAGTGCTGCACGTCTCCCTCGACAAACTGGCGCGCCGCTGCGCGGATTATTTGTTCGCGCGCGATGTCCGGAGCCGCGTAAAGCAGACTCAAGACATCCTGAAGTTGGTCTCGAAAACCAAACGCGCCACTGGATTGATAAAAGCCAGAGCGACCCCAGATGCGACAACTCAGCGTCTGGTAAAGCAGCCAGCGGTTCAGCAGGAAATTAGTGGCCAGATTGGGAGTGTCAACCTGGATCGTGCCGAGCAATTGATCCCAGCGATCCGCTGTCTCTTTCAGCGCCTTTTCAACATTCGACGGGTCCCGAAAACGCTGCGCTAATGCGCGCGCCGCCGCCGTGCCCTCCGCTTGGCCCAGCAGAAACACGATTTCAGTTTCCTGCCCCGGCTCAATCTCCACGTTCACCTGCAGCGCGGCGCATGGATCCATTCCGGCGCCGGCTCGGCCGGAGAGATACCTGCGCTCCAGTGCGGCAGGTCTGGCCGCCGAACCATTGCGGCCCAAGAACTCGCTGCGGTCAGCCGTGAAGCTTCCAGGTTCGGGATAACATGCGGCGAAGGCGACGCAGTTGCTAAAATCAGGGCTGTACCGATTTCGGGCCAGCAGCGACCGGCTCTCCGCATCCCAATTGGTGGTCACGTGCAACTGAGTGTCTTCGCGATCCATGCCGAGCACCCACTCGGCAAACGACGTAATGGCCAACTGGCGCCGTCGCGATGATGAGTTCTTCAGCTTCAGGCGCTGGATTCGCACTGGAGCGCCATCGTTCTCATCGAGTGGAACTAAAATCAGCAGGTCTTGTTCGATGGCGTGGCTGTTGTGCTCGAACCGCGTATATCCCTGTCCGTGCCGGACGCGATAGGCGTCCATCTCTCGAATTGGCAGTGGCGCGGGCGTCCAGAACGAGCCGGTCTCTTCGTCGCGAATGTAAATTGCTTCGCAAGAGGGGTTAGACACGGGATCGTTCGACCAGGGAGTAAGTCGATTGGTCTGGCTGTTTCCATACCAGCAGAATCCCGGACCCGAGTCGCCGACAAGCGTACCGAAATTCGGGTTCGCGATTACGTTGATCCAGGGCATCGGAGTGTGATCGCTCGGTCCAAGGTAAACCGCGTACTCTTTGCCATCGGGAGTGAAGCCGCCCAGCCCATTGAAGTGCGGCAGTTCCATGAACGGGAGCGGCGGTGACGGTTCTTCATAGACTCGCTGCGTGACAAGAAATGGAGGCGGCTGCTTGAATGTTTCGACCGGCGCGCCCAGTAGCTGTGCCAGAGTGCCGCGAGCCGCAACCAGCACTGCCCGCGCGGTCGCCAGCAGAAGCGTAAGATCGGGCTCGGGAATTTGTTCGGCCGTTCTTAGAAATACACCGCCGGGCTGATCAATGCCTGTGAATTGCGAATGCGCCTGGATTACTTTGCGTAACTGTTCCATCAGCGGCTGCATGTATCCGCCGGTTTCTTCATTGATCACCAGCAGGTCCGCTTTTAGTCCTCGCGCCCGCAGGTAGTTGTGCGCAATCAGAAGCTGCCGAATCATATCGATGTCTTGAGTATCGCTGATGCTGGCCAGCAGGATCGGCAGGTCTCCGGAAATGCCATAGGCCCAAAGTCGCTCCTGCCCCAAAATATTCTGCCGAAGCCGTTCTGCCGGCGGCCGTAGTTGCGGATTAGGGTAGAGCAGATTGCCGGCCAATTGCTGGAAGCGCCTGCCGTCTTCGGGTGAGATCCGCAATTGCCGCAGCTCCAGTTGAGCGTGAGTCCATGCCAACTCCAGGGCACGTTGTGTGGCACGCAGGTCGCAATATTTCTCCGCCAACGGCAGAATAGCCTCGCGTGTTCCGGCGGCAACCGTGATAAAGGAAACCGGAACCCGTTGCCCCGGTCTTATGGAGAAGCGCCAGCGCAGGCTGAAAATAGGATCCAGCACCGCGCCTGCGTTGTTGGAGAGTTCCTGTTCCAGCCCCACCGGATCTTGGGGGGTGCGGTTGCGGCCCAGGAATCGAATTCGATCGGTTTCGTACTGGATCTCTTCCCCGGGAAAAGGAAGCGCAATCAATTGCGCTGCCCAGACGGTTGGATCTCCCGGATCGCGGGGACGGCGATGGGCAAGCAGGGCGCCCCGCTCCAGAACCGCTTCGGTAATCACGAACATCTTGCTGAATGCCGGATGCGAGCGGTCTGCGTTATGGGGAGCCAGAGCCAACTCGACGTAGCTGGTCAACTCCAGCTCGCGCGTTCGATTGGAGTGATTGGTTAGTGTGATGCGGCGGATTTCGGCATCGTCTTCCGGAGATACCAGCACTTCCATTACCGTATCGATATCAAAATCACGCCTTCGAAATTCCGCCCTTTCGGCGGTAAAGACGACCGACGATCGCCTTGCTACCCGGCAAAATGGCTGGTGGGTGGCCGACCATGAGACGCCCAATTCCACGTCGCGAACATAAAGGAAACTGCCCCAGTTGTCGCGCGTCGTATCGGCGCGCCAGCGCGTGATGTCGATGTCGCGCCAGCGGCTGTAGCCTCCGCCGGCGCTTGTCACCATCACTGCATAAGCGCCGTTTGACAGAAGGTTGACTCTGGGGGCGGGCATGTCGGGAGAATGAAAGCGATCGATGATCAAGGCCGGAGCGATGGGAGCCAAGCGGCGCGAAGGTGCTTCGGAAGCTGTGCCTTCCAGCCGGGGGGGAAGCAACGGAATGCGCTCGCACAGCAAAGCCTCGGCGGCGCGCACGCGCGGGTCGCTATGGAAACGGTTCTGCATGATCTGGCCACAGAGCACATTATCGAAAGCAAGCAGGCTCATGCCCTGATGGTGAACCATATAGGCGCGCACTACGACCCCACGCTCACCTTCCGGCACGCGCTGCTGCGAATAGTCAATCGCTTCGTAAAAACCGTAATTTCCAAGCAACCCTAACTGGGCAAGACTCTTCAGATTTTTAACCGCTGCCGCCGGACTGACGAGCAGCCCCAACGCCGCCGCATAGGGGGCGACGACGATATCTTCCTCAAGGCTGCGCTTCAAACCGAGTCCGGGCACGCCGAAGCCGCGGTACTGGTAGATATGATGGGAGTCGAGCGCCGCGAACGCCGCCTCGGAAATGCCCCAGGGGATTCCACGCTGGCGCGCGTATTCCATCTGGCGTGCCAGTGCGACCTTGCATGCCTGATCCAGCAGAGAGTTCTCATAACTGCGAGTGAACAGCAGTGGCATCAGGTATTCGAACATGGTGCCGCCCCAGGAAAGCAGGGTGGGCTGGCCATCCGTTGTCCCGAACAGCCTGCCTATCGACCACCAGTGTTCCACCGGAACATCTCCCCGTGCGACCGCCGCGAAGCTGGAAAGTCGTGCCTCGCTGGCGAGCAGGTCGTAATAGGAAATATCCTGGCGATGCTCGCTGACGTTGTAGCCAACAGTGAAAAGTTTGCGGTCGGCGTCGTAAAGAAAACGCATATTGATGGCTTCGCCCAGGGTGCGAAATCGTTCCAACATCGATTCGCTCCGCGCCACGGTCTGAGCGGCAGAATGTTTCGAACTGGATACGGCGCTGTACAGCTCTTCCAGCCAGCCACGCAACTCCGGAGAGAGATTTCTTTTGGCGGCATCGGTGCGAAGCCCAATGAAGAGAGAGAGCTGTGAAATCTCTTCTGAAGCCAAAGCGACTACTGACGGTTTGGCTTCCAAAGCCTCGCGCCGCCACTGTGCCGCCTGCGCACCCAGCACGCCCAGAAGCTGGTCGGAGGGAGAAGCCAGGACCTCCACCCAGCGGAGGTAACGATCGATCACTTCGACCCAGGCAGTCACCTGCCGTTCAAGCTGCTCTGCCCAGTAACTGGGATTGGCAGCCGGCAATTCGAACTTGTCGCCGTTTCCTACCTTCTGTTCCGCCACTCCTCTGCGGAGAATTTCTGAGATCTCACGCGCCGGTTTTGCGGCAGACCGGATGCGCTGAATAATCACCTGCAATCGCTGAGGTGGATCGACCAATAACAGAGATAACGTCTGAAACGCGGTTTCAAGTTCCGGGTTTCGAGCTTCAGATTCCGCGGTCTGAGCATCGGCTGGGCTCTTGAGAGCACCGGCTTTCTGGCCCACTGCTTGACGAGTTTCTCGAAATTCCACCTTCGAAGCTCGAATTTCTGTGCTCTGCTCGCGCAAGATTGCGAAAGTATCGGCCAGTCCGCGTAGTACTTCGGGACCGAGCAAAGGCTCCTCGAGCATGTCGTGGAAGGCCGCCTCCAGCGTCCAGAAACTAGCCAGCAGGTTGCCGCTGTCGACAGTAGATACGTAACGCGGTATCAGAGGCGCCAGCGTGGGGATGTCATACCAGTTGAGGAGATGCCCTTCGTAGCGCTCCAGCTTTTCCAGTGTTTCCAGAGTTACCGACGTTTTCTCCAGAACGGAATCCATTGTCACGTAGCGAAGATCGTGAGCTGCCGCCAAGGACAACAACCAGAGGCCGATATTGGTGGGGGACGTGCGCTGGGCAACTTCGACCCGCAGCGACTCTTGGTAGTTGTCGGGTGGCAACCAATGAGTCTGCGGTCCAACAAAGTCGTCAAAGTAGCGCCACGTCTGCCTGGCGTAATTACGCAGCAAGTCATGGTCCGCCGGACTGAGCGCCTCGTCCAATCGCAGGCGCTCTCCGGCATCCAACCACCGAACCAGCAGAGGGCTTGCCAGCCAGAGCAGGAGGAATGGGGCTGCGGCGGTCCATGCGGCGGGGTGTGTCCGCAGCAGGGCAGCCGAAACCGCGACCGAGAGCAGCGCGATCCAGGTTATTTGCAGCAAGAAACGGCGCTGCCGATGATGCGAACGCGAGTGTGTCATCTGGGCCGTCTCCCATTCCAGGCGGTGGCGGCGCGAAACCAGCCTGCGGTACCAGACTCTCACGATGGCGTCCAGCGATACCTGGGCCTGATGCGGAAGCAGAGCGATCGAGGCCAGAGATCGAAGCCCGCTGGCGCCAAGAGGCCGAATCAATTCACGCCAGGTGATTGCCGTTCGTTGAGGGTCCGACAGCAGCCACCGGAAGGCGACTCGGCTTTTGTCAAAGAGTTGGATCACGAACGGCGCCAGCAAGACCACGATGACCATGGCGCTCCCAATGGGCGCGGACAGAGGGAAGAGAAACCAATTCGACCACAACAGGAATACTGCGGCGACGGGAATTAAACTGCGGCGAAGATTGTCAAAAATTTTCCATCGGTTGAGAGCTGAAAGCGGATTGCGCTGTCGCCTGACTATTTGTTGAGTTGCACCGGACTGTTCCGGGACGGGAACCCAGGGCAGGATCCAATCTATGATCTGCCAGTCACCGCGGATCCATCGATGCTGCCGGGTGCTGTTGACGAGATAGTTTGCCGGAAATAAATCAAACAGCTCGATGTCGCTGGCCATGCCGACGCGCACGTAGGCCCCTTCCAGCAGATCATGGCTCAGCAAGGTCGATTCGGGAAAGCGCCCGGAGAGTACCTGGTGAAAAGCGCGCAAATCATAAATCCCCTTTCCCAGGTAACTTCCTTCACCGAATAAGTCCTGATACACGTTAGAGACGGCCTGCGTGTATGGGTCAACTCCGGCCGGCTCGGCAAACAAGCGGGTGAAGCGCGTCGCCGTAGTGCTGGTGAGCGTGGCGCTGACGCTCGGCTGAATGACCGTATAGCCCTCGCCGATGGTCTGACCATCCGGCGCCGGGCGCGGATGGTTCAACGGATGCGCCAGTGTCTCGATAAGACGCCGGGCCGAGTCATGTGGCAGTTGCGTGTCGGCGTCCAGCGTGATCACAAAGCGGATTCCTTCGAGTCCTTCCCGGTTTCCCGCGAAGACCAGATCGCCGGATCTGTTCGGTTCGCCGCATAGGAAATGGTTGAGCTCTTCCAGTTTACCGCGCTTGCGTTCCCAGCCCATCCAGCACTTTTCGTGCTGAGACCACTGGCGGGGACGATGAAAGAGCAGGAAGCGATTGCTGCCGTATCGCTCATTCAGCCGTTGAATCCCGGTGACAGCGCTTGCCAGCAGTTCGCCATCTTCAGGCATGTGTGGCTCGGGCGCATCGGAGAAATCCGACAGGAGGGCAAATAAGATATTCTCATTTGAATTGGCGAGGTAGCGGACCTCCAGGCGTTCTATTTCTGTTTCGATTGCGCTGCGTGACAGCAGCATCATCGGCACCACCACCAGCGTGCGACATCTGTGAGGGATGCTCTCCTCGAAATTCATCTTGGGGAGGGGTTCTGCCGGCAGCACCAGAGTGACGAGGTAGTTGACTACCTGTACCGCCAGCTCGCTGGCCGGAAGAAGCGCCAGCAGCGCCAGCAACGTCGAAATTTTCCAGGATGATTCCAGAGAGATCAATAACCCCAAGGGCCCCGCAAGATAAAGAACAGTAAACAAGGCAATGCTGCCCAGATAAATTCGTGTGGGATAATGACGGGTCCAGCGCGTGAGTCTTCGAGGGAAGCTGAGACGGCAACCGAGCTTTTTTTCGAAGTCCTCGCGTATTGAGCCGATTAGATAATGCCCCACATGGCACTGTGACGCGGCCTCGTCGCGATCTTTCTGGGCGTGTTCCGACAACGCAGCCTGAGCCATTTTTACAGCTCGCTGGGCAACCTCAATTTCCGAGGTCTGCGCCCCGCGGGCGATTTCTTCGACCGCATGGCGATAAGCGTCGCGGGTGGTGAAATCCATCCTGCCATAAATGGCTGCTTGCTCCGACCGCAGCACTTCTTCGACCAGGCTCACTTTTTCAAAGAGCTTCCGCCAATCCATTCTGGACAGGCGGCGCATGCTGTCAATTGTGTTGGAAATAGAAACCTGCTGAGCGGCGCGGCGGCTTTGCTCGTGCTGAACAATATCCGAAAGCGGCGCTCCCAGTTTCTTTTCCAGCCATCCTTGTGTTGGGCCCAGCGCGCTCTCTTCTTCGGATAACTGACGGACCAACTGAACGGCAAAGTGCGGGGAAGTGGCGCCCTGCTGTCGAGCCATTTCGGCAAGGAAAACAAGCAGCTGGTCGGGATCTCGTCGCGCGGCGACAATTAGCCTGTTTGCCCAGAAGTCAGCCCTTTCGCGCTCGAAGTGCCGCTGGTAAACCTGCACGGCCAATTGCCGGAGGTTCTCGAGCAACCCCAAGCGCAGCATCAAAGGCATGGCCCAAAGCTCGCCCAGCATCAGCGGCAAGACGCGCTGGTATGCGCGGAGAAAATCAGTAATATTGCGCTCATCGACTTGGCCGTCTGTGTGAGTGACCAATTCCAGCGCCAGGTTGTAGATACGCGGGTCCCCCACGTTTGGGCCGCTGGTGAGTACCGGAAGAACTTTGTAGAAACGCCGTGTCAGATTGCGCCGCACATGGCTAATCTGCATCTCGATGATATAGGCATTGTCGAGCAGCCACTCGGCAGACAGTGCGACGCTGCGCCTCATTTGATTGGCTTCTCGCAGGCTCTGGTACACGGCTTTCAGAATGCGCTCGCTGTCGCTCAAGCGGCGAAGCAGCGGTCGCTCGCGCGCAAAACCGGGGAGCGCCTGGTGCTGTGCCGCCAGCCGGGCTGCGTAGAGATTGAGTCTTTCCGCTGAGACCGATTCCCGTCGAAGAATGGTTCCCTTCGAGTCGGGATCCAGTGTCTGAAACGGGCGTACGACAAAGATGAACGAATTGCTTTGCTCCTCGCGAAGCAGATCCAGCGCCCGGTCCAGGTCCGCGACGGTAGTTTGGACAATAAGCAACGTTTCTTTGGGCGCGATCCAAGACCGGTATTCAGAGAGATGTTTCTCGTCGACGCCTAATGCTAGAAAACGAATGCCAAGAAAACCAGCCAGTGCCCCGATAATGGCCAGCAGCACGACGTCCATCCAGTCAAACGTTATATTCAGGGAGGGAGCTAAATGATGGGCCAGAAGGCCGAGCAGCATTCCGAGCAATCCGCCATACAGCAGCGCCCGGCGGAACCACCGCGCCGAAAAGCGCGGGTTGTTAATCTCGATCTGGCCGTCCTCGGTCTTGCTGATCGTGGCCAGTCGGCGGAAGTGCTCGCGCTGCATCTTGCGAAGCGCGTCGCCGGTGGTGGAATAGTCCTGATAAAAGCCTAAAATAGTTCTCTGCTCAGCCATCGATAGAAGCTTCAAATTAAGAAAATAACAAATACAGATTTAACTGTGGAACTCCTGATTTCGCAAATAGGGAAATGAGTCGAAGGTGCAGATGGCGGCGCTGAGTGCCTGTCGCAGCACAGCCTCAATCAAAAAGCCGATCACGTTCACGATCACAAGTCCTACAGTGGCAAGGCCACTACCAAACGAAAGGAAGAGCCGTGTACGGCCATGTGCACGTGCACGACCAGGGCCACGTCCACGGTGACGAATATTGCGCACAACATACCCTGAAGTGCTGGGGACCCGACTCCACCTGTCAGGCAGCTCGATGAGCCAACTGCAACAAAAAACTCCCAAATTTCAGAGTTTGCCGGTCCAGTATCGTTGAAGGCACCGTCACAAAGTAGGATTGACGTGAGGGACGACAAACTAGGATTGGAACCGATGAACGTCACTGCTTGCGCAGGGGCACGAAGCGCACAGGCGTGTGGGATTGAGTATGCAGCTTGCCGGCGGCATCTTTTTCCACCACTTCTAATAACTGATTGTTCAAGTGTGAGCCTACGGGAATTACCATTCGGCCCCCCGGCTTCAATTGCTCAACCAGCGCAGGAGGAACCTCCGTGGCCCCCGCTGTTACGATGATGGCATCAAAAGGCGCAGCCTCGGGCCACCCAAAATAACCGTTTCCCGACCGTGTGTGAACATTGCGATATCCCAGGCGCTCCAATCGCTCTTTCGCTTGTTTCGCGAGTGATTCGAGAATTTCTATCGAATAAACTTCGTTGTATAGCAGAGAAAGGACAGCCGCCTGATAGCCGGAACCGGTACCAATTTCGAGAATCTTATGGACCTTCTGGGGATGCGCCAATTGCGTCATCAGCGCCACGATGTAGGGCTGGGAAATGGTTTGTCCTTCGCCGATGGGTAAAGGGCCGTCGCTGTAGGCCAGATGCTCCAGATTGGGAGGAACAAAAAGATGGCGAGGGACGGTTCGCATTGCATGCAGCACTTGTGGATCGGTGATGTCACGTGACTGTAACTGTTCGATCACCATTCTCTCGCGGAGCTTCTCAAACGAAAGCTCGGTTTCCCCTTGCATAGATCGCCCGGAGCAGGCACAAACCAAGAGCGAAAGTAGACTGAGGCAGACACGCATTGTTTCCGGCACTAAGTATAACTCGCGATCAATGGATATCGAGTGCGGCGTTTTAGCCTGGATTATTCATAAATTCCAGTGGAAGGCCTGACGCAAAGACGCAAAGGCGCAATGGCGCCAAGCAGGTGAGGGCGAGTATATGTGCCCACCAAGACCAAGTCTGCAAAGTTCATGTTGAACATTGTGGGCACATATGCTCGCCCTCACCTGTCTCTGCGTCTTTGCGCCTCTGCGCCTTTGCGTTACGTCTTTCAGTGAAAGTTTGTGAATAATCCGGGTTAGGCGGGGTCAAGCGGGCTCGGGATTTGAGCAACACGCCCTTCATGGCCTCGGCTACAATTATCTGCGCCGCTGCGCGGCTCGTCGTTTTGTAAGCAAGCTTAGCTCCGGGCTACCTGATCTATAGGGAGAAAAAATGGCTAAATTCATACTTACAGGTTTTAGCGAGACGGGCGTCACCGAGCTGAAAGACGAGCTGTTCTGTTATCAATGCAAGCGCAACAACCAACAGCGGTCTTATATAGTTGATCCTGTGAAAAAGGAAGCCATCCTGAAGAGAGTAGAAATCGAGTTTTACCAGAAGCGATACGGGGATGACACGCTTGAATATCCCCTGTGTGCCGAGTGTGCAATCTTGCTTGGTCTTCGGGAGTTGTGAGGGGTCAGGCTTGGAATGACGAATGACGAAGTTCGAATTGCGAATGCGTGTGAGCCGGTAGCGTAAGGATCCGCCAAAAAAATCCACCACCAAACACCAAGGCACCAAAAAGCTTTCAGGGTCAGCTTCATTACCAGGTATCTGAAGTCCTGCAATTGGAGCGAAGTTGACCCTGAAAGCTTTTTGGTGCCTTGGTGTCTTGGTGGTGAATTTTTTCACGAGTTTTCAGCGATGGATCCCGTCGGTGCAACAATGTCTGCCAGACGGAGGTCTAGATCGCCGACTTACTCTGGCGGGACCCGTCGCTTACGCTCTGGGCTCTGACCTTTTCCAGCCGAAACTAGTCAGCAGTTTGCACATTGGTCATTCGCAATTCGAACTTCGTCATTCGTCATTCCAGGCGTCCTCACCGACAAAACACATTCTCCTTCCCGCAACAAGG
>DASYPF010000055.1:0-20369 GCA_036006905.1 Acidobacteriota bacterium | reverse complement strand
CCGCACTGATTGAGTCAAGCACTTGCATCGTTCTGTAAGGCACGCGCTCGAGCCCAGGTCTTGCATGCTCTGGGCCTGCGATTCCATTCCTGGCTGCTTTGGGTGTGATGATCATAGCGCCGCGGCGCAAAGAGGTCAATTGGAGTCTTCTGTCCGGACCCATCCGGATAGGGTGCACGCCACTTGTACTCCGCTCATGATTGCTCCGTAGAGAAAGACTGAACCACGGGGAACACTGGGGACACGGGGGCCAGAAACGACCGTTCAATTGCCCTATTATGTTGCTGATAGAAGGACCTTATCTCCCCGTATCCCCCGTGTTCCCCGTGGTTTAATTTTTTTGAGACGACGCCAAGCGCGAGCGCCACACATGGGTCGCTGGCGCCACTATGAAGACGCAACAGCGGCGCGTCTCGAAAGTCTGGTCGTCAATCTCTTGCGTGAGGAAAACCCTGCAATAATGTACGATACTCATGGTTTTCTTTTTGAACGGGAGAAAATGCAGAGAATGAAAGACGGTTATCCAACCAAGATAATCGTTGGCGTTCCGAAAGAGACAGTTCCTGGCGAACGACGCGTAGCGCTTGTTCCTGAGCTTGTTCCGAAGCTCACGGAGGCGGGCCTGGAGGTCGTTGTGCAGTCTGGGGCGGGCGCGGAGGCCGGATTTTTAGACTCGTCCTACGTGGAAAAAGGCGCGCGCGTCGAGCCTGACGTGCTCGATAAGGCCGATATTCTGCTCAAAGTGCAGCCACCCGCCGCCCATGAGGTCGAAAAAATCAAAGAAGGCGCGACCTTGATAAGCTTCCTCCAGCCTTACACGAACGCCGCTGACATCCAAGCTCTCGCCGCGCGCAACGTTACGGCGTTCTCAATGGAACTGATGCCGCGCATCACGCGCGCACAACCGATGGATGCTCTCAGCGCCATGAGTACCGTCTCGGGCTACAAAGCAGTCCTGATCGCCGCCAACCATCTGTCGAAGTTCTTTCCTCTGCTCATGACCGCTGCCGGAACGATGACCCCGGCGCGCGTCTTTGTCATCGGCGCGGGCGTGGCGGGTCTGCAGGCAATCGGCACGGCCAAGCGGCTCGGCGCAGTCGTGGAGGCTTACGATACACGCCCTGTCGTAAAGGAGCAGGTGGAAAGTCTCGGCGCGAAGTTCGCGGATCTCGGTCTTGACACGAAAGACGCGCAGGAAAAGACCGGTTACGCCAAGGCCCAGTCGGAGGAGTTCTACAAGAAGCAGCAGGAGATGATGTCTAAATACGTGGCGGCTGCCGACGCGGTCATCCCGACGGCGCTCGTCCCAGGCAAGCGCGCCCCTGTGCTCATCACCGAAGAGATGGTCCGTGGCATGCGACCGGGTTCGGTCATCGTGGACCTTGCGGCCGAGCAAGGGGGAAACTGCGCTCTTACTGAGCCGGGCCAGGAAGTGGTGAGGCACGGCGTCGTCATCATCGGCACACTGAACCTCCCCAGCACGGTGCCGTTCCACGCCAGCCAGATGTACGCAAGGACCGTCACCAATTTCCTCACACATCTTCTCAAGGAAGGGAGAATTCATCTCGATCTGAACGACGAGCTGACGCGGGGGCCGCTTGCGACGCATCAGGGAGAGATCCTCCATGAGGCGGTTAAGGCCGCGGTCTCATGAGTCAAAGTTTTGTGACGGAGCAGCAAAACCCGGATAATGCATGGCGAACTCCGTTCCAATGACTAGATTTAGACACAAAGCCGTCTACGTTCACGATCACGTCCATGCCCACGTCCACGACCACGATAACGAGAACGTGGTCGTGGACGTGGGCGTGGACGCGATCGTGAACGTAGACGGTCTTCAAAATCGTTGATTCCGAGTTCCTTCAAAACGATGAATAAAATTCAACTTTTCTGCGAATCAATAGCATGACGACCGAGCTTGAAATCGGGCTCTACATATTCATGCTGGCCGGCTTTCTCGGATATCACGTGATCTCACGCGTGCCCCCCTTGCTTCACACGCCTCTCATGTCGGCGACAAACGCGATGTCAGGCATTTCGCTGGTTGGATCCCTGGTAGTCGCCGGAGCCGGTCACAGTACCCTGAGCACGCTCTTCGGATTCATTGCGGTGACGTGCTCCACGACCAACGTCGTGGGCGGCTTTCTCATTACCGATCGCATGCTGAAGATGTTCAAGAAAGCTCCCTCCCGCGAGTCTGCCGCAGACGAGACGAACAGGGCGGGTGGGGGGTCTCAATTCAATCTGAGATCGCTGACTTTGCCCATCCTCTCCGCTGGTCTTATCGCGATCTTATTTTGGTTCGAGGAGATAAAAGAGTATGTCAGTGGCATCGTCGATCCCACGAAGGCATTAAGCGTTTTCTATATCGTGTCGGCCGCCCTCTTTATCCTGGGACTGAAAGGGCTGAGTTCACCGAAATACGCCCGTAAGGGCATGTTCCTGGCCGAATTTGGAATGCTCTTGGCCGTCATCGGCACTCTCTTCCACCATGAGATCGTCAACTACCAATGGATCAGAGGAGGACTGCTCATTGGCTCGATCATCGGAGGCAGTATGGGGATGTGGATTCCGATGACCGCCGTGCCTCAAAGGACGGCACTTTCGCATTCTCTTGGCGCCCTGGCGGCCACGCTGATAGGAATCTCCGAATACGTCCGGCACGGCGGAGTGCTCGACAGAGTGTTGATGACGACGATCGGCTTCGAAGTGGTCATCGGCGGCCTGACTTTCACGGGAAGCCTCATGGCAGCCGGCAAGCTTCAAGGAATTCTCCCCGGAGCCCCCATCACCTACAAGGGGCAAAACACGTCCAACATAACCTTGCTGACAGTCATGATGGGAAGCCTCATCTACTTGATCGTCGTGCCGTCGGCCGGTTCGGTCTTCTACCTGATGGTCGGCCTGGCTTTGCTATTCGGCTTCCTTCTGGTCATTCCCATCGGGGCGGCGGACATGCCGGTGGTCATATCTCTGTTGAACTCCTACGCGGGCCTGGCCGATGCGTCGATGGGTTTCGTGCTCATGAACAAAATCCAGATCATCACTGGTTCGCTCGACGGGACTTCGGGTTTCCTTCTCTCGCTGCTGATGTGCCGGGCCATGAACCGCTCGGCTTTGAACGTGCTGTTCGGAGCGTTCGGCAAGATCGAACAAGAGGCGGGTGGGCCGGAGGTGGAGGCCAAGGGGACTGTCCGCAGCATCATGCCCGACGAGATGACTGCCCTCCTGGATGGCGCTCGCTCCGTGATCATCGTTCCGGGATACGGCATGGCGGTCGCACAGGCACAACACGGTGTCAGTGAGCTGGCCAACATATTGATGAAGCGCGGCATCGATGTCAAATATGCCATCCACCCGGTGGCCGGCCGCATGCCCGGGCACATGAACGTCCTGCTTGCCGAGGCCAACGTTCCTTACGATCAACTGTATGAAATGGACCAGATCAATCCGTACTTTGCCGAAGCGGACTTGGCGCTGGTCGTGGGCGCTAACGACGTGACCAACCCGGCGGCCAAGAACAACAAGAGCAGCCCGCTCTACGGAATGCCGATTCTGGAAGTGGAGCGCGCCAAATCGATCGTTGTCCTCAAGCGCAGCATGCGCCCCGGTTTTGCCGGAGTGGACAACGAGCTTTACTACAACCCGAAATGTATGATGCTTTTCGGAGACGCCAAAGAAAGTCTTACTAAACTCTTCACTGCCCTGAAGTCGTAGGTCTCACAACAACCTTCCAAGTCTTAGGAAATTCGAAGGCCAGATGGAGGTGGCTCCTGAGGTAGGACTCAAACCACAAACCTCCCTTGAGAGGGGAAAAGCCGCTCACGAAACTTTATTGCCCCCACACTCATTTGTGGTACAGAATTCGCCGGGCGTGATCTTCAACGGGGCAGATTATTGTTTGCATTTGACCGATTGATTGCAGTTCGATTTGAAAAGGAGCTATCCAGCGGAACGACACTGCCATGTGTGTTTGCCTGTGAAGATTCAAATGGCAACCACGCCGGTGAATTCGTGGTAAAATTCAGATCTACAGTGCACGGCGGAGCGACAGGCTTGTTATTTGAATTTGTCGCAGCCCAATTAGCTCTCCACCTTTCTATTCCCATGCCTCGTCCTGCTCTTGTCGAATTGGAGGCAGCACTAGCAGAAGCGACGCCAAACTTGGAGAGTGATCGACAATGCGGATCGTAGAGTGGAAAAGCCAAATCTGTTATTCAAGCAAGATGAGCTCTTTGTCTTTGACCACGAAATGGCATTCGCCTTTACTCGATTGGTTGGGAGCCGAACGGGCAGATGGGACGAGCCAAGTCTTAATTTCTTAAGGAATCACCCGCTGCATGGGGGACTGGGTGGCAAAGAAGTTGACCTTCGTCGATTTGAAGGGGAATTGCGGAGCTTGCAAGATGAAGCGATTGATGAGATTTGCCGGGGCGTTCCGCCTGAGTTTGGAACTCTGCACCTAGAGAAAATTGCCGAGCACTGGCGCGATGCTCGTGACAATGCGGCCAATATAACGGAATCAGTAAAGAGGATTTTGCGATGAAAACAAAGTATACCTTTACGGTCCTACGCTACATCCATGATGTTGTAACTGGCGAATTCGCCAATGTTGGAGTTGCCCTTTATGCTCCTGATGTCCGTTTCTTGGGAGCTGCTTGCGCCAGTACCTATGGACGACTTTCCAAGTTCTTCGGCGGTGTGGAAGGTGAGCATATCAAACGATTGTTACGCCATGTCGAGGCTGGCATCGACGAAGTGGGCGAAAAGCTAGTAGGTGGGCTTCCCTTTGAAAAGGCTGATTCTGATGTTACGTCCTGGGTGAAGCGTGTTCTTCCGATTGACGACTCATCTCTCCAGTTCTCTCCCCCGGGAGGAGGGCTGACTAACGACCCACGAGCGACGTTAGAAGAATTATACGAACGCTTTGTGGAAAGGTATTCGAGAAGGGCCGAACCTCCCAGTCGAACGGACGAGGAGATTTGGCCGATATTTAAGAAGCCATTAGCGGAGCGTCAGATCCTCCCGCACATGCGTCCTAAAAGGATAACGGCTAAGGATTACGAGCACGAGTTTCCTTACGCCTGGAAAAACGGCGTTTGGAACACTTGCGAGGCGGTCTCTTTTGATCTTGTAGAGGCAGGGAGCGTAGTGGAAAAAGCAAACGCTTGGTTAGGCCGTGGGGTCAACCTTCAGGAGAGCGACGAAAGGTTCAAATTGTATCTTCTACTTGGAAAACCAAGGGAACAAAGGCTGCTGACTTCCTTCATAAAGGCCAAGAATATCCTTCACAAAATGCCTTGCGATCATGAACTGGTAACCGAAGATGAGGCTTCGGAGTTTGCCGAGCTTGTGGAGAAGGAACTCAAACACGAAGGATAAAACGGAAATCCAGCTCGCAAAGTGGTAACGCCACATAATTCCGCCAGTGAACGCAGATACTCAGGGCTGGGTGGCCCATCGCCGGATCGTCTGGCTTGACACGAAATTCGTGTAACACTAGAATCGTGTTATGAGGCGATTGAAGAATATTACGATCACTATGAAAGAAGGGGTCGCCCGATGGGCCCGGCTGCAGGCGGCGCGGGAAAACAGTAGCGTCTCGCGGTTTGTGGGCGACCTGCTCGAGGAGCGGATGCTCCAGGACGAAGAATACGACGCCGCGATGGAACGCTACCTTTCAGTCACACCCGGGATCGTGAGCAAAGGGCGCAAGTATCCTCGACGTGAAGAACTCTATAACCGACCTAGTCTTCGTTGACAGCAACGTGCTGGTTTACGCGCGTGACACGAGTCATGCTGCAAAACAGCGACAAGCTTCCGCCTGGATGACCGAACTCTGGCGGTCCAGACGTGGCCGGCTGAGCTTTCAGGTGCTGACGGAATACTACGTTACCGTCACGCGGAAACTTCGTCCCGGACTCGATGAAGAGACGGCTCGCCAGGATGTGCGGGCATTGTTGGCTTGGAAGCCAGTTAGCTTGGATAAACGCATTCTCGAAGAAGCCTGGCAGATGCAAGATCGCCACCGCCTCAGCTTCTGGGACGCCTTGATCCTGGGAGCTGCGCAAGCGCGGGCCTGTCGTTATCTGCTGACCGACGATCTGCAGCACCAACAGCGGATCGGCAATGTCGTTATCGTGAATCCCTTTCGGTCTCCGCCCGAATCGCTCAGCTAAGACTCATCGCTCTCCACTGTCAGGACGACAGGCAACAACGCCGCTGGGCGTACACTATTTCTGACGATCGTCAGATCCTTGCCTCTTCGCTTCACGGATGGCTCGCCCGTTGCTGAATAATCCGGGCTAGTGCAGTGAATACACCGCGACGTCGTGGTGGTACGGATCGAACTGGTAGAACTTAATCCGTGTGGAGGGATCAAAGTTCAAAACAAACTCCAACTTCTGTACCCCCGGTGCGCCATTGGCGTCTACAGGCGGCACATCGATCAGTCCCCCCGGTCCTCCGGCGGTCATCCACCAGTGAGCCCGCCCGAACGTGAACGAGCAGCCCGTCCCTCCGACTTTCACCGTTGACTGGAACTGGTTTTCCCAGCCGCGCGACCCGCCGAAATCAACGTTGATATAGCCGTGCACAAAGTGATCACCATTTTTCAGCGTTACCTTGATGTTGCCGGGCCGTTGGGTCCAGGTGGGAAGATTGATCTCGTTGCCGTAGATGGTGTTGTTCACGTAGAACAGCGTTAAGTCGGCGTTGGGATCTGCGGTAACTCCCTCGGGCAACGCGTTGCGGTCGGTCCAGTCGCGGTAGGCTCGCACGGCTTTGCGCATCAGCGGAATCACCTCCGGCGCTCCCGCGCTCTTGCCATCCATCAGGGCCTGCCACATCTTCTTGGCCGGCGCCAATTCGCCGATTTTCGCGATCGCCGCCAGTTGATCAGCGCGGTTGGATCGAGGCTTGCGCCCGAAAAGATCCGCTTCCCATGCATAAAGGCCTTTTCCACCGATCTCCTTCAACGAGTTTTCCATCACCTGCACGCGCGGCGGATGCCGGCGCCATCCCCACGTGTAGATCAGGTTCAGGTACTTGGCCGGCGGCATCTTGATCTTGAAGATCGTTCGCGTGCCCTCCTGCATCGGGAAGAACGTCTGGTCCATTCCAATGTGCGGGGGACCGAAATTGCCCAGGGTGTTATCGGGCGGCGCGTCGAAAAACAGAGTAAACGGCGCAAAATCGTCAGCGCCGCGATGCAGCACGTCGACGGTGTAGGTAATCGTCCAGGGCACGTCCTGCACCAGGCTCGGATCGAGCAGGGCGACATCGGATTCGATATTGATGTCAAACCAGACCTGATGGACAAAGACGTTGCCCCCGATCACTTTGCCGTCGGGACCAAAGTCAGGAGTGACACTACGGATCTTTTCGCCGCCCGTGTAGTGCAGCAGGGCCATTCCGCTGTAGGTGGGGCGCGATGCAATGGGATTGCCTTCCAGAATGTCGAGGCCCAACTGGATCGATGCGGTGTCGACTTTGCCTGCCTGGGCCGCTGCAAGCACGCGCTCGAAAACGGCTTTCAGGTCGTCGGTGGGCGACGTCGGATCGATATTGCTGACCGCTGGATTGCCGTCCTGCAGATTGTATGGAACGTTCGGCCGCGAGGGCTCCGTATTGGCCATCTCCCGCCCGTTCCCGTCGAACATGTTGCTATCGACGGTCAGCAGGAAATTCCTCCCTGCCGGCAACGGGCTCTCCGGAGTGACGATGCGAATCGTGCCATCCGGCTGGCGCGTCTGCACCGAGGGGGCAGGTCGAGGCTGCGGGCGTGGATGTTGAGCGAAAAGAAGCGTCGCGGAAAGCGCCACACCGGCCAGTAACAAAAGTTTTCTCATCATCTCTCCTGCTTTGGATGTCGAATGTCGAATGTGGAATGTCGAATGTGGGTCACAATTCATCATTCGCCATTTTCATGCCTTCATACTGCAAGCTTCAGCCCCGCTCTCTGTGCTACCTTTGTGCTCTTTGTGCCTTTGTGGTGAACGTTTGTGCATAATCCGGGCTAGCCCTTCGGCTCCATCCAGGAAATGTATTTCACGATCGTCTCCGGATTGGCTTGCGCAGCGCAGGCCGACCAGCGGTCCAGTCTCTCGTTGCCGTAGCGGATCAGTCCCAGATGCGACGACTTCTGCTTATCCAGCTCCGGGTCGGGCTCCACAAATCCGAGTCGCTGCCGCAACAACTCCATGTCTTCGTGCTTGCCGGTCAGAAACCTCCAGCCTGGTCCGACTCCATGGCCTTCCGCGTATTTCCGGAGGACCTTGGGTGTGTCCACCAGCGGATCGAGCGTGAGCGAGTACATGAAAATGTCGCGACCGACGCGGTCGCCCAGCAGCCGCTGCACCTTCACCAGATTCATCGTGTACATGGGGCAGCGTTCTTCGCAACGGGTATACATGAAGTTAAACATGACCGTCTTGCCCATCACGAGATCGCTGTAAAACCGCGCCCGCTCGCCCTCGTGTGACGTCACGATCACTTCGGGGAAGTAACCATCGCGCGGGCCGCGCTTTCCGCAGTGGCAGGGGAGAGCCAACACGTCCTCGACGCGATGCGGCTCGGCAGCGGAACCAAGCCGCCGCTCTTCCGTTGCGCGCGCAGCCGCGAGGGCACCGGTGAGTGCGGCAATTCCGCCCGTAAAATTTCGCAATACGTTTCGTCTATTCATCCACATTTCCTCCCTCAAAAGACGTCAACCGACCACGACCACGTTCACGATCCCGTCCACGATCACGTCAACGTTAACGACTACGCTCACTGGAGTCGTCGCCTAGAGGTGGCCGTGGTCGTTGTCGTGCACGTGGTCGTGGCCGTGATCGGCTTTTAAAGCGCTGCGGCTCACACGCCTTATCTCTGAATTCTCCGGCCCCTCCGGTAATATGTGTGGGATAATCCAGTTTACGGTCTCCCTCTCCTCTTCAACGTCGGCACCACGTCGTAGCGGATCATCATGGTGTGGTCCTCATGCACGACGTTGTGGCAGTGCATCACATATTTCCCCACGAATCCACGGAACCGCATGAAAATCGTGATCTCATCATTTGGCCCCAGAAAGACCGTATCCTTACGGGCAAGATCGACGGAGCCGCGCCTCGGCTTTACGCCGTTGATCGAGAGAATCTGGTATTCCTCGAAATGAATGTGGATCGGGTGTGACCACTGGGTACCCTCATTGCGAAACGTCCAGATCTCGGCGCTTCCCTCCCCGATTTCCGCGTCGGAGCGGCCATGATCGAAGAGCTGTCCATTCACCAGCCAGGTGCCGTTCAAATAGTCGAACTTCCAGAGGCGCTCGTTCTTGACCTGGGTCAAGTCGATCGGAGGCAATTCACGCAGTCGGTCGGGGATCTGACTGGGATCCCTCGTGTCATTGCTCACCACATCGAAGCGCATCATCTGATCGGGCGGGTTCAGGGTTCTTCCGCTGGGACCAGCCCCATCTGTCTGTTCCATCAGGTTGACCAGGTAGATTTGATCGCCAACCTTTGCATTGGAGAAATCAACGATCACATCGACGCGTTCAGCTACGCTCAAGGTTACGGTCTTGACGGCGATAGGCTCTGGCAACATGTTCCCGTCATTGGTAACTTGAACGAAAAGTTGCCCGTTGCTAAGCGCGAGCTGATAGAAGCGTGACGGGCCGCCGTTGAGAAAGCGGAGCCGGTACTTGCGCCGGGCCACTTGGAAGAAAGGCTGAATGGCGTTGTTGATGGTGTACTTATCGCCCAGCACTCCGAGCGTGTTGAACACATTGTAAAGCTGAACTCCATTGTTATCGAACGCGCGGTCGTGAAGCACCATTGGGATGTCATACTGGCCGCTGGGAAGGCGGAATGCAGCCGGATTCGGATCGTTCTCGTCTCCCGAATCCAGCGTATCAAACAGCAGGTAAAAGGCCGAGAGCCCCTTCGCCACATTTTGGGCGGTGAAGTCGTTGCAGTGATCGTGATACCAGAGGGTATTCATGATCTCGCGCGGGTCGCCGCCGGCCGGCGCGTTGCCATAATGATGATCGCGGTACGTCCCGGGTTCGACCAGGTCCATCGGGTAGCCGTCGCTTTCGCTCGCGGTGTTGCCGTTGTGAAGGTGCGTCGACAGCTTCGGCAGCCCCACACCCACGTAGTTTGGAGGCAACAGGTTTCGGATGCGCATCAGCGCCGGCTCGCCGTAGCGCGCGTGAATCGTCGGCCCCGGAATCATGCCGTCATATCCCCACACCGGATTGGGCGGGAGATCGGGATGGAATTTGTGCATGAAGTCCTTCACCGGCATGTCATACAGGAATTTTGGCAGAAATTCCGCATAGCGCTGGTGATTCCCCGGAACGGGCGCCGGGTTGAGATGATCAACCGGCTGCGCGATGGGCATGATCGGCAGCGGCTGCACAAACGGCTTAAGCGCCGGACTCTTTGGTGTTGGAAACGATTCTGGAATGCAGAGTTGTGCCTGCGCGCGCCGTGATGTTGCGAGCGCGGCCCCTCCGGTGAACAGACCCCCTTTGAGCAGGTCTCGTCGGCTGAACATGCCTATCCCCTCTCTTCTTGTACCGTGATTGCGCCTTGTGGTCCTTTATCCTAGCGGCTAACGCGGGTGAGTATAAATCGAAAACCTCGCTCCAGTGTAGGATTTCTTTAAAAATTCAGCGGTCGCAGTGGGAGGCCAGCCGTTCACCTGGATTATTCATGAACTGAAAGAACCAGCCACAGATTACACGGATTTGCACGGATAAGATCGGGGTCGGGGGATGGGCACCAACTTGCAGTGTGACCTTACGAAGCCGTTCATCGCGCCTATCCTCCGACCCCGATCTTATCGGTGTAATCAGCGTAAATCCGTGGCTAGTTCTTTTAATTCACGAATAATCCGGGTTCACGGCTCGCGGAAAGGAAATCTCATAAATGGCCGAGCCCGCTGATGGTTTGCTAAAGAATGACGTGTAGTCGAATGCCCGGTCGCATTAGCGACCGATGAATCTAGCCCGGCCTTTCAAGGCCGGGTGAACGAATCATTAATATGTTTTTCGTCGCGTCGCGACGATTGAGCCCGGGTTGAATCAATCGTCGCTACGCGACGAGATGTTTTTTTGTCTTGGACTCCCGGCCTTGAAAGGCCGGGCTAAATTCAGACGCCGCTATGCGGCACAGCCGCGCCGCATAGCCCGCTTCAGTGGTGTTCGGATTGGCGAGCCTTTCCTGGATTTCTATCATTTGGTGTTCAGCGCGCTGGGCGATTCCTCTTGGTGGTCAAAAAGCAGTTTAACCACAAAGGACACCAAGGACACGGCGGGTATCGGCTACGTTGACGATCAGTTCGCCATGAATTACCCGCGCTAGAGGCCAGCAGGCTCCTCGAACTTGACCGCAAAGCAGCAACCCTCTTCGGATAACGGCTCGACACGGAGAACGGTTCCACATACTTCAAACGCAGGTTCCCTGTCCTCAAGCGGAAAGGGCCACTGTAGCCGCAGTGTTACGCGATCCCCGATGGCAGGACACTTTTCCGCCATCAAGTACGCGCCATAGGCATTAATGTTTTTGGTGACTACTGTTTGTTCCTCACCGTTCGGAAAAATCATTCTTCCTGTCAACTGAGCGTCAATCCTGAGCCCCGCTCTTTTCGGTGTAAAGGTCATGACGTCACGCCGTGACAAATAGACAGGGATCGTAAAAGGAATCCTGGCGCTTCCAATAACGAGATTGAGGACTGGGCTCGGGTTGGAATTAGGAATTTCATTAGGGACAAGCTCCTGAAGCTGGCTCCCCCTGGCTTTTAATTATCACACAGAAACTCATCCGGGCAGGACATCAGCGAACCAAAAACCATCGCGCTCCGCCAGCTCACCCATCTTTATGGGAACAGGCGCTGAGAACATGGGACCGGAATGGCAGAAAGTGTGAAATTCTCCCTTTTCGCCGCAAGGATCCACTCCGGGAGGTAATTCGGCCAGCAAGAATTCGTCAAATGAACGGCCCACGAAGCATCGGTCCATCTGTTTGGGATCTACGCAAGTCAGAACCGCCTTCAAACCTGCAGCAATCATCTGGCGAGCCAAATGGCCTGTCGGCTGTCCCCAGAGGGGAAAGACGGGCTTGATTCCGGTACTGGCAAGTTTCTTGATGCGGTATCGGCGAATGTCTTCCAGAAAAAGGTCTCCAAAAGCGATGTACTCGATCCCTTGATCCTTGGCCTGAGCTACTACGGAGCCCATGCGCCGTTCATATTCCTCGTTTGAACATGGCCATGGAATAGGATTAGCCCACAGCGACAGCCCGGCAGCGCAGGCCTGAGCTTCCAAAAGCTTCCGACGCACTGCATGCATGGCCACACGGTCGAAAGACTCGTTGATCGTGGTCAGCAGTCCTACGACTTCTAGTTCAGCTTGCTGCCGCAGCAGGTGCAACATCCAAGCGCTATCTTTTCCCGAACTCCACGACACGAGAACCTTCGGCCGATTTCGAGATCGAGGCATGGTCGCTCACTTTCGTTGTTAAAAACTTCGAGTGAGAGTCCGCTTGCTTACGCGCGGCTCCGTTTTCCGAGGAGGGCAAGTATTGTTCAACGTTTTTGGTAGCGGCTCATTGAAGGTGGAGATCGTTCGTCAGCAGGGCCGGTTGGCAACCGACTAAGGCCACGATCACGTTCACGTGTTGCCGGACCGTGAAATTTGGTTTTTTCAACCAGACTTTCATCAAGAAGCATGAAGAATACACGCACGCAATGCGGGGCAGTAAGCGGCAGCGTTGCCGCCGGCAGCCACAGAGCCGCGACCGGAAGGGAGCGGCGCGCCGATATAACACTTTGCGACTACACCAGCGCAGACTTGCCGCAACAACGATGCAGGAGGTTCCGATCTTGCGAGCCTGGTCGCAATGACGCACTCTGGCGCGCCGCTCCCTTCCGGTCGCGGCTCTGTGGGTGCCGCCACCAAACCCGCAGCCGCCGATCACGTCACTTCTTTGGTTGTGGCCTTACGGCCACTGTAGGCACGTGTGGTCGTGATCGTAGAGTTGACGGCTTTATATCTTGAAGGTCTGATTGGAACCGAGTTCGCCATGAATAATCGGGTGAGCGGCTGGCAGCCGATGGCTGCCAGCTAAAAGCTTTGTCTCCGGGGATCAGGCCTTGTTCGGAACGACGGCTTCGTATTCTCTCTCCTTGACCATTCCAGGCATAGGAACCGGATATTTGCCGTTGGCTGCGAGCTGCAGCGGCGCTGGGGAATCCATGGTCAGCTTATCGACGTCGGGAGCCAATTCGTGCTCAGAGTTGAAAAATTTGTCCCAGGTAATCACCTGGCCGGTGTGGGCTGCCATGCGGCCCATGGATGTCACCAGGCTGGCTTCCGCGCCTCGTTTCACTTCATTATAGGGTCTGTCTCCGCGAATAGCGTCGATCAGGTCATCCCATTCGAGCTGATACGGATTCTGCTCCGGTTGCGGGAAGGCCCAAGCCAGATCAGCGTCGGCCATGCTTTGGCTTTTGAAGATCCGGCATTTGCCCGGACTGTGCCCGGAAGTCGAGACAATACCCAAACCCTTCGTGCCGTGTGCGTAGCTTGAGAACTGGGTGTGACACCCGTCCATAGTCCGTCCTTCCAAGAAAAGCTTGGTCCCATCGTCAAAGGTGTATTCGACCGAGTAGTTGTCAAAGTTCTGGTCAACTGCGGTGCCGCGATAATGGCGCCCGCCGACGGCCTGGGCTTGAACCGGCCAGCTACCCTTCATCCAGCAGCATTCGTCGATTTGATGGATATAGAAATCGCTGTAAAGGCCTCCGCTGGCCCAGATGAAGCTGTGGAAGCGTTGCACCTGAAAAAGCAGTTCGCTGATGTCGGGAGGTTTTGGTTCGGAAAAAGCAAAGCCAGCCGGGCCATGCATTCGGTAGGCTCGCAACAGAACGATATCTCCGATCTGGCCGGATCGGATGCGCTCATTAAGTTCTTGCCTGGCTCGGCAGTGCCGGATCATTAGACCCACTCCGACTTTCAGGTTCTTTTTGTTCGCCTCCTCTGCCAACTGTAACATTTTGCGCGTGGTCGGCGCGTCGACGGTCACCGGCTTCTCCATGAACACGTTGAGGCCTTTTTGGATCGCATAGGTGAAATGGACCCAGCGGAAAGCGGGTGGGGTGGCAAAAATGACTACATCTCCCGGCCCGAGGCAATCCATCGCCTTTTTGTATGCATCGAAGCCAATGAATTTATGATCCTCGGGAACATCGACCTGCTTGCTGTAGCGCTGCTTCAGCCGGTTGTAACTGCCGCTCAGACGGTTCGGGAATACATCAGCCATAGCGACAAGCTTGATCGGTCCGTTTTTGACAGACAGTGCGTCAGCGGCGGCTCCGGTTCCGCGCCCGCCGCAACCGACAAGTGCTGCCCGGATGGTGTTGTCCTCGGCCGCATGCACATAGGGAATACTCACTCCCGCCAGGGCTGAGGCGGCGGCAATTCGCCCGGTATTTTTCAAAAACTCACGACGTGTTGGGTTTTGTTTGGATTCGCTCATAAAGGAAATGCTGCTACTACTGGAGCCGGTTGTCAACTACGGTTTTTGCGGGGAGCCAATACATCGGTTAGGGGGCGCAGAAGCCCTGGCACTCTTGCTGGGAGCAACGGCAATACTCAGGAATTTGCAATATTGATCGTTGCTTGTAAAGGTCTACTTGCCGGCTGCCCGAGTGTCAGATGTAACCGTATCGGCTCAGCAAATAGACCAGAATTCGCCCCACGGCGAGGGCGATGGCCAGTCGAATGCCCCAGACCAGCCAGCGTGGTAGCTGGGGCCGCGTGGAATAGCTCTCTACTTTACGAGGCCCGAGTAAGATGACAAAAAGGAGCAGCGTGATTGTGAGTAGTAAAACGATGCTGACTGTATCCATACAGATGCCGCCCTCCACACGCTTCAGTTGGGTGATGCCGGCGGCGTTTCGGACATCCTAGCAGCAATCATTAGCCGTGGCGAGAGGATTTGACTTCGCCGCGTAGCAAGTTGGCATAAGCTTGATAAGCGGCCGCACCGGCCTCTTTACAAAGGCGACCGGCCAACCTCCATGAGCGACGTCGACCTGATCAGAATCGATGCTTCTATTGACGAGCTTATTTCCACCTCGGCAAGAGTGGAGAAGCTCGCCGGCGGTTTCACATTTACAGAAGGCCCAATCTGGTTCCGCGAAAGCTTCCTGCTGTTCAGTGATATTCCCGTCAACGTGATTTACAAATGGTCTCCAGCAGACGGAGTTTCCGTGTACCGCGTCCGAAGCGGATACGATGGAACAGACACGCCGCCTGGCGCGCTTATCGGTTCCAACGGACTCACGATGGACAGCCAGGGGAGACTGGTCGTCTGCGAGCATGGGAACCGCCGTGTCACAAGACTGGAACAAGACGGCAGCTCGACCGTGATTGCCAGCCACTACCAGGGCAAGCGCCTCAACAGTCCAAACGACGCCGTGCATAAGTCAGACGGCGCGCTGTACTTTACCGACCCACCCTACGGGCTTTTGCTGCGCGACCAGGATCCAGCCAAAGAACTGGCTTTCAATGGTGTCTATCGGATTTTGCATGGTGAGCTGCAACTCCTCTGCACGGATTTGACGCGTCCAAACGGCCTTGTCTTTTCACCAGACGAGAGATGCCTGTATGTGGCCAACTCGGACCATGAAAGAAAAACCTGGACGCAATTTGAAGTAAAGCCGGACGGCAGTCTGGGATCCAGCGAAATTTTTTACGATGCAACCCACGTCAAGGAGGCCGGCGTTCCCGATGGGATGAAGGCAGACCAGAAAGGCAATTTGTACTGCACAGGTCCGGGAGGAATTTGGGTCTTTTCACCTCAAGGCCGGCATTTGGGGACGCTGCGTTTGCCGGAAATTCCTGCCAACTGCCACTGGGGAGACGCGGATGGGAAATCACTGTACATCACAGCACGCACCAGCTTATATCGGATTCGCCTTCAGATTGCGGGGATTCGGCCCTGAATGGGGGCTGGGAGCGCACGCATCCTGCGTGCTGTTGTTTTTGCTACCCGACAGCACGCTGGAAGCGTGCGCTCCCAGGGGACCGGCTGGTTAGTCGCGGCTTCTTGCACTTGTAATTCTGTGCCAGTTCGATAAACGCGGCGACCGGCCGAGGGACGTAACTGGACTTGCGGCTTATAAGATCGAGTTTGGAGAAGAGCGGCCGTTCCTTCTGGCGAATCAACCAGAGCGCACCCTTTCTCAAATCCGCGTCGACGATCCAGAAAGGAAGCATCGAAATGCCCAGACCACTCCGAATCATCGCCTTGATCGCTTCGGCATTGTCCGACGTCATGATTACAGTGGGCTGGAAATTGGTCTCGGCAAAGTAACGATCGATTAGGTTCTCGATGCGCGACCCTTTCTGGAACAAGATAAATGGAAATTTGTTCAGCGCCAAAATGGAACAGCGTCTGCTGACTTGGCGCAGGCGCGAGACCAGCACGAACTCCACATCCCAGGATGCTTCCACCGAAAGGTTCGGCTCCTCAGGCAACTGGGAGGAAACCAGCAGCGCCAGGTCCAGAGAGCCATTGCTCAGTCTTTCCGACAGGGTCACGCTGTTTCCTGTTTCCACAAATAGGTCCACCTTGGGAAAGGCGCGCCGGAACCGCTTCAGCAGGCCGGGCAGAATATAACTGCTGATTGTAGGGCCGGCCCCGATTCGCACCAGGCCCCGCTTCAGTCCCTTCCATTCACTCATTGCCGATACTGCCGCATCGTGCTGGGCCAGCAAATCTCTGGAATAGGGCAGCAGGATTTCCGCAGCCTGGGTCAACTGCAGCTTGCGACCGACCTTTTCGTAAAGCTGGATTCCCAATTCCGTTTCCAGCACCTTCAGTTGCTTATGAATGGCGGCCGAGCTGAGATGACGTTTCTCGGCGGCTCTGGCGATGCTGCCGTGATCGGCCAGCGCCACCAGGCTTCGAAGTTCGCGAAGTTCCATGTGGGGCCAATATTAGCAATTAGTGAACGGTTATTGAAAACAATTCGCTTGTGGTGATTTTGGGCTTTGTGTACCGTGCAGGCTGCGCCGATCCACAGCGCAAGGGCGTGTTACCCAAATCGTTTTCTCTGTGAAACTTCTGTCTGTGGCTCTGTGGTGATTTACCGTCGACCTTTTCAACACAGAGCCACAGAGATCGCGGAGGATGCACAGAGATTTACTTTTGGGCAACACGCTCGCAAGCTGTGGGAATCCAGGCTGTGAGCTAAACATTACGCCGCCCCTGCCGGGGCTCTTGGAAAAGGGGTGAAGCCATGAGATCCCATAAATTACGTATTTGGCTCCCTATCATCGTTTTGCTGGTTTCAATCGCTGCTACGCTTGTTCCACTGGCGCAGTCTTTCACCGGGACGGTCACGGGGACGGTGCGGGACGCAACCGGCGCGGTGTTGCCAGGCGTGGGCATGATCCTGACCAGTCAAGCGACCAACCAGCAGAAAACGCAAATTACCAGCGAAACGGGAAGCTTTACCTTTCCCCTGGTGCCACCGGGAGCCTACCGGCTTGAGGCAGAGCTGGCTGGTTTTAAGAAGTTCGTCCGCTCCGACATCATCGTCAATGTCCAGCAGCAAGCAGTGATAGACCCCATAATGGAGGTAGGCGAAGTGTCGCAGTCCGTGGAAGTGAGGGCGGAAACACCTTTGCTCCAACCGACGACATCTTCGCTTGGACAGGTCGTCGACAACCGAAAAATCACGGAGCTGCCTTTGGTGGGCCGAAATATTTTCTCCCTCATTGGGCTGACACCGGGCGCCCAGCCAATCGGGCAGTTTGGAAATATTCCGGCGCGGACTAACGCCTACAATCAAGGCTTCTTTTCCACCAGCGGCAGCCAGGTGCTCACCAACGAAACACTGATTGACGGCGTGCCGGCCAACGCCGCTCTGTTCAATGCTCCCGCGTTCGTTCCCGTCGTGGATGCGGTGCAGGAGTTCAAGGTCCAGACGAGCAACTTTTCTGCTGAATTCGGACGCACGGGCGGCGGTGTGATCAATATCGTCACCCGATCAGGGGGCAATCAATTGCATGGAGCGATTTACGAATTTTTCCGCAATGATCGCCTGAATGCGAACAACTGGTTTAACAACCGCGCGGGCCTAGGGCGGCCGCTCAATACCATGAACCAGTTTGGGTTTACTGCCGGCGGGCCCGTGGTCGTTCCCGGTTATGACGGCCACGACAGGACTTTCTGGTTTGCCAATTATGAGGGACTGCGGGAGCGGCGCGGCTTGACGCAGCTGTTTACCATTCCGACGGCGGAGCAGTTGCAGGGTGATTTTTCGCGCACGTTCAACAGTTCAGGCCAGCTCATTCGCATTTTCGATCCATTGACCACTCAGCCGGACCCGAACAACTCGGGTCGCTTCCTGCGCGACCCTTTTCCTAACAATCGCATCCCCGCAAACCGCTTTGATCCTGTCGCCGCCAAAATACGTTCCTTCTGGCCATCGCCAAACACGACAGGCAATCCAGTCACTGGCGCGAATAATTTCATCGGCAATGGAAGCGCTCCCAACGTCCAAAACCAGTTCACCGCGCGCGTCGATCACACCATCCACCAGCGGCACAAGCTTTTTGGGCGCTTCTCTTTCAGCAACGTGCAGCGGGGCGCCGTTGATTTCTTTGGCAACGGAGGAGGCTGGGTCAATCCCGGAGGGGGTGGGGTGCCGCTGGTTTTCAACGGGCGCAATCTCTCACTCGACTACACCTACACGGTCAGCCCCACGCTGCTGTTGAACGCGCGCTATGGATTCGTGCGACAATTTGTGGGCAAGAATCCAGCCTTGACAGGGCTGGATTTGACCACCATCGGTTTTTCGCAGCAGTTCAACCAACAAACGTTTTTCCCCGCGCTCCCGGCTTTTCAGCCGTCTGGTTTTCGCGCGATTGCGCCTGCCAGTTCCGACTTGATCCAGCGCGCCGACAACACGCACGCTTGGGAAGGCCGAGTGACTAAAGTGTTGTCGCGCCATACGCTCGATTTCGGCGTTGACTTTCGATTCATCCCGATCGGCGAGCTGCAGCCGAACGCGCCGCAAGGAGTCTTTAATTTTGACACTCGCTTTACCAGCGAAGATCCGCTGCGGTCCAGCGCCACTTCCGGCCACAGCATCGCATCCTTTCTGCTGGGACTTCCTTCCTCCGGATCGATCGACTTCAACCCAGCCGTCTCCATTTCATCCAATTATTTTGGAGGCTACGCTCAGGATGATTTCAGGATCGCCCCAAAGCTGACGTTCAATCTCGGCATTCGCTATGAATTGGAGACCGGCCGAAATGAGCGCTTCAACCGCCTGAGCTGGTTTGACCCGAACGTGCCCAGCCCCCTCGCACCGAAAGTGGGGATTGCTGATTTGCGGGGCGGTTTGAAGTTTGCCGGCGTAGATGGGAATTCCCGCCGGCAGAAAAGAACAGACCGCAACAACTGGGGCCCGCGCTTGGGACTGGCTTACCTGGTCACACCAAAAACCGTGGTGCGCGCCGGCTACGGCGCCTTCTTTCTGCCCGCCACCGGTGACGACACGGGGCGCAATCTCGGTGGAGAAGGTTTCTTTGCAGCCACGTCCTTCCTCAGCTCACTGGATGGAGGGATCACGCCGGCCGATCGCCTTGCTAATCCTTTTCCACGCGGCCTGAATCAGCCGCCGGGCAGCAGTCAGGGATTGCTCACGCTGATTGGACAGGACATCATCACGCTGCTGCGCGATGACGCCAGCGCCTATTCGCAAGAATGGAATTTAGACGTCCAGCAGGAGCTGCCCGGCAGTTTTCTCTTTGATATCGCTTACGCCGGGTCGAAGGGGACCAAGCTCCCGGTGGATATTCAGCTCAATCAGCTTCCGGATCAGTATCTCTCGCTGGGCTCCAAGCTGCTCGAGCAGATTCGAAATCCCTTTTTGGGACTGGTCAGTATTGGTCCTTTGAGCCAGCCAACAATCTCTCGCGGCCAACTGCTTCGGCCCTTTCCGCAGTTTGCCGGCATCAACACAAGAGCCGTGCATGCCGGATCGTCGACTTATCATTCCATGCAACTGAAAGTCGAACGCCGCTTCAGCGCCGGGTTCGGCCTGCTGGGAGCTTACACGTTCTCGAAGCTGCTGACGGATGCCGGATCGCGCCTGTCCATCAATTTTGCCAGCCCCGGTTTTCAAAACAGCAACAACCGCCGCGCGGAGAAATCGCTGGGAAATCTGGACGCTCCACACCGTCTGGTCATCAGCTACAACTGGGAATTGCCGTTTGGACCGGGAAGGCCGTGGCTTGCGGATGTGGGAAGCGTGGCCGGGAGGCTTATCGGCGGCTGGCAGGTGAATGGAATTACAACCTTACA
>DASYPF010000054.1:0-8480 GCA_036006905.1 Acidobacteriota bacterium | reverse complement strand
TCAAAAAGCAAGATTGTCGTTTTCCGCGCCCGGCGATGAGTTTTCTCTGCGCGGTCTAAGCCGCGGATAAACGCGAATAAACGCCGATTCAGTAACTCTCCTATGCGGCCGACGTAGCAGCCAAGACTCCCTGAACGCGCCAATGGAGCAAAGTGTTTTTCTGCTGGAGATGTGCTGCGGTTTGCCTTAAGGTATGTCCCAAAGGCACCCGAACCCTGAGACGGTAGAGAGCGGGCACTAGTCGAGCGTGCCCGCCAAACGGATGTTCCCTCTCCTTGCGGAGACAAAGGAGATTCAAAATGAAAAACAAAGAAAGGCGTGACCTACGAATGGACTCACTCGCACGCGTGCGCTTTCACAGCGCGCACTACACTCTCCATGCTGATGCGCAACATTGCGCGCCGTGTGCGCGCGACCGGCGAATTGCGGATCTTATTCTGTCCGCCGGAAGAGTCCGCTCCCTCGCGGTCGGGGCGCTGTTGCATGCCTGCGTCTGGTGGTGTTTTACACTCGGGCTCGCTTCAGCGGCTCTGGCCCAGAACATCACCGGAACGATCGTGGGTACTGTCAAAGACAGCTCCGGCGGTGTCATCCCCGGTGTCACGGTCAGTGTGACCAACCTGGATACGAATGTGCAGATCGCAGTCCAGAGCGACTTGGCTGGAGACTTCGTGGCGCCGAGTTTGCCGCCGGGAGTTTATGACGTCAAGGCGGAATCTCCAGGCTTCAAGGTGCACGTAATCGAACGTGTCCGCCTGTTGGCCAACCGCACTGTACGCCTGGACGTTGTGCTCGAGCCAGGAGAGATTTCTCAACAGATCGAAGTCCAGGCGACAGCTCCGGTAGTCAATTCAGAGAACGCCACCATCGGAAATATCCTGGAAAGCCAAATCATCACCACGCTTCCATTGAATGGCCGTACGTTGGATCGGCTCATCCGGATTTCTGCAGGCGTGACTACCGACAGCGCCTCCAACCCGAGAGTCGCGGGTAGCGCTTATTGGGGAGGCATTCACTTCAACGTGGACGGGGTTACCTACAACGACTCGGGCAATGGAGGAGCGGCGTACTCTTTCCGCAACGGCGCTGCCACCCTCCCATCCGTGGATGCGGTGAGCGAGTTTAAGATCGATTCCAACAGTCAAAAGGCCGAGTTCGAGGGCTCAGCTTCTGTAACAATCGTGACAAAAACGGGAACCAACGCCTTTCATGGTTCCATTTTTGAGTTTAATCGCAACAAGGCCTACGCAGCGAAGAACTTTTTTGCCACCAGTCTGCCCAAGCCGCCGTTTAACCGCAATGAG
This sequence comes from Acidobacteriota bacterium, assembly GCA_036006905.1. GTDB lineage: Bacteria > Acidobacteriota > UBA6911 > JACQSX01 > JACQSX01 > DASXTB01. The sequence goes on along the minus strand of DASYPF010000054.1, from coordinate 7,176 downwards.
TTTGGGTTTTCCTTCGGCGGACCAATCCGCAAAGAGCGCACCTTCTTCTTCGGCACTTATGAAGGCTTGAGAGAGCGCTTTCCGCGCGTCAACACTCTATCCTTGGCCACAGCGGCCATGCGCAGCGGCGACTTTACGGGACTGCCGCCCATCATCGATCCTGTGACACGCCTGCCATTCAAAGACAATCGGATTCCATCGGGTCGCATTGACTCGCGTTCTCAAGCTCTACTCAAGTTTGTTGCACTGCCAAATCAGGCGGGAATTGGTCCGGCTGGAACTTTGAACAATTATGTGGGAAATATCGGCAACATTTCAGATATCAATCGTTACAGCGCGCGCCTGGATCACAAACTAAGCGATGCGGACGCCCTTTGGGGAAGCTTTAACTATTCCAAGGGGTCTCCTTACTTTGTGGCGCAAGGATTTCCACCCGGCTACGGGAGTTGGAATGATGGAGGCTATCAGACCGAGAACCTGAATCTGACGCACGGACACACTTTTTCTCCCTTTACAACAAACGAATTCCGCTTCGGGTGGTTTTACCACGGCAGCATCCGGTTGGGAATGAACACTGACTTTGATCCCCGACAGCTTTTCCCGGACCTTTACGGGCCTCTGCCGCTGGGAGGATTGCCCAATGTTGCTATCAGCAGCCACGTTTCGATCGGTGACTACGGCGGGACTGCCCGAGGGAAGCAGTTCACAAGCCAATATATCGATAACTTTACTCATGTGCACGGGCGGCACACGCTAAAGACCGGCATCGACTTTGCCAACTACCGTGTGTCCACTTCCCCGGGAGCTTTCGGGCTGCTGTCGGGTCTCGCACAGGAAGCGGCATTTGGCCGGTTCACATTCAACGGGCGTTATACCAACAACAATCCTTCGGCGGCGGCACAGCCTGCTCATGCCTTTGCCGACTTTTTGCTCGGTTATCCGGTTACTACTTTCCGCTCCACGCCAACTGCTGTCAGTCTCTTCTATCAGACGCGATACAGCGCCTATATCCAAGACGACTGGCAGGTCTCGCCCCGACTGACTCTCAACTTTGGCCTGCGTTACATGGTGCAAACTTCGTGGAAGGAGCGGGATCGTGCCCAGGCCAACTTTGATTTTGCGTCCGGGAAACTCGTCATTCCGGGGAGCAAGCTTCCCCCCCAGACCTTGACGCGTCTGGTGAACGCCTACCCGATTGTCACGTCGCAGCAGGCCGGTTTACCCGATGAGGTTCTGGAGACAGACAAGAACAACTTTGCGCCACGCATTGGCTTTGCCTACCGCCCCTTCGCCAACAACAAGACCGTGATCCGCGGCGGCGCCGGGATTTTTTATAATACGCTGCCAGTGTATATCGGCTTTCGACAGATGGGGTTCACCAATCCTCCTTTCCTGCTTTCTGAAACGTTTGAGTCCGCTCCGGGTTTGACGCCTTCCCTCACGCTCGCCCAGCCTTTTCCGGGTTCCGGTGCGATCTCCCCCAATCCGGCCATTACGGCTGTGGAGCGGAACATTAAAAACAGTGAAGCACAACAGTGGAACCTCACGCTGGAACGGGAGGTATTGACGAATCTCGGGGTCAGGATTTCCTACGTTGGCAACAAGACAAGCCATCTTCCCTGGTACAATCGTTCGATCAACGTTCCCGCAACGCAGGCTGCCGGCGCCATCCAGCCGCGCCGTCCCTTCCAGCCCTGGTCAGATATCCTGCTTCTTGCCGGCGGCGGGGATTCGACGATCCACCAGTTGCAGATCGAGGGCACCCAGCGCTACTCTCATGGGCTTACGCTCCAAGCGGAATATTCCTGGAACCGCTCGCTCGACGATGTTCCGATCGTGGGCGGGCCGCAAAACCCCTACGACAATCAGGCCGACCGCGGGAACTCGGAACAAGTACGACGGCACATTTTCACTGTCGCCTACAGCTACGATTTGCCGTTCGGTCCGGGCAAGCCATTTGCTGCGGGTTCGGGTCTGATGAGCAATCTCATCGGTGGGTGGCAACTGGCAGGAATAACCTACCTGCGCACCGGAACGCCATTTTCAGTGACGTTTAACGCCACTCAGCCGGGGTGGTTCTCCAGCCGTGCCGACCTGGTTGGTGAACCCAAGCTGCCGAGTTCGCAGCGGACCATCGCGCACTGGTTTGACCCATCGGCTTTTGCAGTGCCGGCGCCTTTTACCTACGGAAACTCTGCACGAAACCTGCTGTTTGGTCCGGGCGACGTCGTCGTTGATCTGAGCGTTCTTAAGGCGACGAAAATTGGGGAAACTGTGACCGTGCAGTTCCGCACGGATTTTTTCAACCTTCCCAACCGCGCGAACTTCGGCAACCCGGCGAGCAACATCTCGGTCCCGGCCCAAGTGGGCCGTATTTTCGGCGCTGGAGATCCGCGCCAGATCCAGTTTGGTTTGAAAATTCTTTTTTAGGCCGCGGATGAACGCGGATGGACGCGGATTCAACCTCACTCTTTATGCGTTTGCATCATTGCGTCTTTGCGTAAGGTACGAAGTTGAAATTCTTCCCGCGCTATCTGGTTGCGGCATGAGTTGAACGCGTGAAGTTTTTCTGCGCAGCACTCCAGCGCAACAGGTGCTGCGCGTAGCGGCCGGCGCGAGCATCGTGGAGAGGGGAAAGATCATTCCTTTCCCCTGGATCGCGCCCAAGGTCAAAGAGTTTCGATCGGCCCGAATCCAATTCGACGATAAATTTCCAGGACTGATCCCGCAATCCGAGGAACCTGAGGGAATAGTCGGTGAAAAAGAGGGCCATCCTAGACTCGCCGTTCAGCACAGACCGACCCTGGTAAGTTTCCGGTATCGGAAGGCCCGCCAGATCCAGGATTGTAGGCGCCGCGTCTATCAAGCTGATAACGCGCTGGACTTGCACTTGTTTGCGCAGCAAGCCGGGCGCGGCCACCACCAGAGGAACCCGAACGTTTTCATCGTACAGGAAAAACGTGTGGCCGAAGTTCCCATCGTGTTGTCCGAATGCTTCCCCATGATCGCCAAATATGACCCACAAAGTTTTCTCTTCCAGACCTCTTTCGCGCAGGCCTCGCGCCAGGCTATCCAGGGCTGCGTCACCGTAATGAAGCGCGTTCCGATAACGGCCGATTTCTTCATTCTCCGGAAATGGGCCCGGCTGGAGTGTTTCGTAGGGATGATGGCCGGCTATCGGCAAAAAGGTGAGAAAGAACCGATGGCCACTGGGCAGACTGTCGATCCAGGACAGCATTCGCCGTACCGTCGACGGCTCGTCCACGCCGAAACTGGATTCCTGGTTGCCGCCGATCTCGCCGGCATCTTCCAGCGTTTCGTAGCCTCGGTTACGGATGATCGATTCCATTCCCAAATACATAAACCGGCCCGAGTGGAACAACGCGGTCCGGTATCCGGCACCCGCAAGTACGGCTGGCAGCGGGCGACAAGGAACTTCACTGTAGATATCTGTCGCGGTGTCAAGCGCCGGGAAGGTCGAGCAAAGTACCGAGAACAAACCCTTGATACTTTCCGGGTATACCGCGTAGGTGTTTTCAAACACGATAGCCTTGGCGGCCAGCTCGGACAGGTGCGGCATCGGATCGTCTCGATTGCGGATTGCAGCATTCTGCATTCCACATTCCGCTTTCCGCATTCGAAAAACATTCCCTATTCTGTTGTTGTGCCCGGCGGAAGTGAGGTGCAGATACTGAGCCGCAGTCGATTCCAGGCTTACCATGATTATGTTCCGCCCCGCAGCGGCGCCGCGGAGTGATGAGAGGTCTTCCGATTGCACAGTGCGGATTTCAGATTGCGGATTTTCTGGGCGGCCGTCGGAATACAGCGGTCTCATCCAATCGTGGACTGCAGCTTCATCGAACCCACTCAAGCGTCCGCCGCTTGCCGCCGTGTCAGAGGGTGCGCTCCGAATTGCGCTGGCAATGAGCGCCACCAGCGCGTTTCGGTGCAGGCCCAGGGTTTCAACTCGGGCCGCCGCCACCGGGCCAAGCGCCAACACGAGACACAACAGCGACACCAAAACCGCAAAGGGAAAACGACTCTGAGGCTCAAATCCGCAGAATCTTGTTTTTTCAACAAGACGTTTGGGTCTCCTTTGTAGAGACGCGGTATACGGCGTCTCTGCCCGAGGTTGCCGCTCATGGTCGTTAGAAAAGCGCACTAATGTCCCGTGAAGCAAAAATGGGAGGACGCCGGAGACGGCAAGAATCAAAAGAACGAACAGAATATTGACCCAGGTTAGATGGTGCGCCAGCGAATCAGACAGCGGGCCTCTCGCAGCGTGGAGCATAGGCCAAGTCAAAGGCGTCGAAAGCACGCGCGCTACTGGAATATTTAGCGCAGTGTAAAGTATGGTGAGCCAGTAAGCGCACCAGCAGGCCCAGGGACGCCGGAGGGAAAAATCCAGAGCGCCAAAGAAAAGCGCGACCAGCAGATCCTGCCACAGGTACGCAATCGGCGACCACAAGGACACTGGAACATTGTGCCCCGCAGTGATAATTAGCTTTGACAGAAAGAATACTGCAAAAAGGCTGGTCGCTCTCATAACGACTGGCTCTGCCGAAGCAGATTTAATCGCTTCAGAAGAAATACCGAGACAATTCGGCTCGTCCCAACCTGGCGCCAGATCCAATCATGAATTAGGACCGACGGAGCAGGGGGCCGATCGTAAATCGCCGAGCGGTCTCCTGCAAAAGACAACGGAATGACTAGCAGGTCGAAGTTGTGGTGCCGGCCCGGATCGTAAGGCTCATTGATTATCTCGATGTCTTTTTCAAAAGGGCTGCGCGGCAAGCCGGCTGCATCTTGTTTTTCTGGCAAGAATTCGGAGGATTGGCCATGTAGAGACGCGCTACAGCGCTTCTCTACGGCTGGGTCGTGGCCTGTCGCGCTGAGTGGATCGCTCTGATCGCGAAGTTTGAGGTACCGGCGAGCGATCTGGAGATTCTCGTAGCTGGCATCAATGACCGAGAGTCGCGCTTGCGGCAGAAGCTCTCGAAGGATCAGAACTGTCCGCGGGAAAAGGCCTCCCCCTACGATTCCTACACGGCGCACCGGTGGGAGCGTCGAGAGGAGGAAGTAGAAAGCCTGCTTGTGACTCTGCAGCAGGAAAAATTGTAATCGCTGGGAGTGCAAGACGAGCCGCTCCAACTCCTGCAGCGCCAGCCGCTGGCAAAAGTTCAGCAATTGGGCCGGACCTTGGACCTTCGACTTTCGATTTTCGGCCTTGGACTTTCGTTCCGGAAGTCTTCGCGGCTCAAGCTCCAGGCATCTCAGTATCGCCGGCCATTGACTGTTCTGCGCCGTCGGGTTGAGCCTTTGCGGCAGTTGACTCCAGTGGGTGTGGGGATCGCCGTGGTGCTCGACGTGATAGCCGTCGTTAAAAAAAAGAAAATTATAAATCGCCCCGTAGTGACTGATCGCGCCCTGCGCATGCTCGTAATACCCATGCAGCGCGCACAGGCCTAGCCCGATAAGGTAGCCGGGCAAATAGGTTTTGAAAAAAAAGAGCGGCTCTGCCGTTAACAGCAGCGACCAGAGACCGACTACTAGAAATACTTCAATCACCCTTTGCGGGCTGATGCGCAGCCGCCAGGCCACACCGGCGTGGTGCGCGACATGACGGTCGCGCCAGAGAGACTGCGGTATTCCGAGCAGCACTGTCAGATAGGCAGAGAACAGGCGGTTTAAAGCGCGCACCTTAAAAAAAGGCTTGTGGATAAAGTAATGAGAGACGGTGTTGGAGTTCCACCAGATACCAAGGGCGATGATCGGCGCCAAGGGAACCATTATAAAAATAACAGCCTGGACCACAGCAAGCGCAACCAGCAGAGCGTCCCAGCTCGAATAGCGTAAAAATCTTCCAGAGAAGAAAACTGAACCACTGGGAACGCTGGGACATAAGTTCCGTCTATCGACAATATGCGGCAGCAATTTCATCGGACCTTTTTAATCCCAGTGACACAAACGTGTCACATCTTGTTTTTTGGACAAGAAATTTTAACCACCAAGGCCACCAAGGACACAAAGGCAGAATTCCAGTCTCTGACAAATCAGGCCTTGGTGAACTTGGTGTCCTTGGTGGTTAAAATGTGCGTGCACAATTTTGTGTCGCCTTCGGCGTCCCCCGACCATGCCAGCGTATGCAGCCACAATATTGGGTTGCGGTTCCGCCGCGCCGTGTTCCCACTGGTTCAGTTTCTATCAACTCCAATCAGTGTGATGCATGAGCCAGCAGCGTTCGTATCGGCCCGTAGTTCGTATCCGTCCTTACCTTAACCAAACCGAACGACACGGGATAGTCATCCGGTTTTTCTGTTTTCTCTTCTGCCTGTCTGACCCGCGCTTTCAGCTCCCAGCGGCTCCCGAAGGCAACAACCTGCTTGGTCCCCGCAATTTTTTTCAGGTCGGCCCATTCCTTCTTGCAGATTTCTTCTTTACCCTTCTGAAGTGTGAAATACAGATAACCCCGCGCGGGCTCTTCATAATCATTCGGATTATTCTTCTTCGCCAGCGCGAAAGTGCCCCAAATTTGAATCCTCTCGGGGCCGTCTGGATTCGGCTCCAGAATGACTTTGTCAATCAGGGCATACACTCCAACGTGATCACTGGCACGCGCCACGTTAAAACTGAGCGTCATCGCCAGCGTCAATCCTGCCAAATATTGAATTGCTTTCATTTGTTTCTCCTCCTTGATTAAGAGACGTATTCGAGCAGGCGGGCGTTAACAGCGATGTTCTCGAAGGGGATTAGTCACAAATGTTCACCGCAGAGGTGCCGACAACACAGAGGTCACGCAGAGAATAGGGCTGAAGTTTGAAGTATTACGTCGGCGGGACCCGTCGCTAAGAACCTGTGAAAAAATCAAAAAGGTTGAACCGCGAAGTACGCGAAGAACGCTAAGGGCCTAGGGATCTAGTCAACCCAATTTCCCGCAAACAGTTCAAGCTGTGAGGGAAATGTAGCATCATTCATCATTCCGAAAACTGGCATTATTTCTCCTCGCGGTCTTGGCGCTCTTGGCGGTTCAATTTTTTCACGCATTATGAAAGGGCGCCCCTTTGGGTGCATGCTATTGCTGCCGATTATGAGGATCGGCAACAAACCAAAGGAGAGCCCATGCAAGAGGATAAGTATGTGGGAATGGACGTGCACAGTGCAACTGTAGTTGCCGAG
>DASYPF010000053.1:0-12126 GCA_036006905.1 Acidobacteriota bacterium | reverse complement strand
GACGAAGATTGTTTTTTGGGTCAGCCGTGACGTGGCGCTATTGGGTAGATCTATCCGTCAGGGCGCGGGTGCTAGTCCCCATGCCTGCTATGCGGGCTTTGCCCGCTACGCGGGCTAAGCGCGACGAAGTCCACCTCGAATTACAGAATCTAGAGCTCTTTTAGATAGATACTCCGGAACTGGACCAGGCTCGGCGGCCCTGCCCATTTGCCGTCGCGCTTGCCGCCGTGGTGTTGCAGTCCAATCGGCCCTTGGGGAGGTACGCCAGGTAGCTGCGCGTTTTCGATTACTGTCTTGCCGTTGAGCACAACGGTCAAGCGGTCACCGTTCATCGTGATTCGGAAAGTGTTCCACTCACCGATATTGTTATCCGCGTTTGTCTTGGGCGTCACTCCAGCGCGAACCGCGGGCGGCATGCTTTTGTCCATCCGATAACCGTAGACTTCTCCGGAGCCGACCGGCCAGCACCAGATGTTGACCTGTGACTTCGATGAGCCGCGAACAAACACCCCGGAATCCGAATCGGGCACGACCATGTGGATCTCTTCGCCCTTCTCGTTCAGTTTGTGCAAGCCATCCGGCCGCACGATCGGGACGTTTGGATTCAGATAAGGCGTCTCCTTCAGGCGCCAGTCCACCTGAAGGATGAAATCCCCGTACTCCTTTCCCGTCCAGAGGTCCTTGTTTTCTGAGGCTTCGCTTTGGGCATCGTAATCGATGACACCATCGATGACCTTCCAGTGGCCGTTGTCTCCGGCAGGCACTTTCCAGCCCGCGAAATCCTTGCCGTTGAATAGAGAAGTAAATCCCGGAGGCGGTCCTGCACCGGTTTTCTGGGCCGTCGCCGTCAGAGCCAAAACACAAACCAAGATCATTATCGTGATTAAGGATAAGAGTTTCATATTGGGCCCTCTGGTTGGTTCATTTGGGTTTACTGGCAATAGATAGATTACAGTAATTCAAATCGCCCCTTCTCCGCAAGCGCGACAAGTTTTAAGACGATTCGGAACAGATGGTGCTGAAAGCCGCTTGCCTTTGAAATACCGCTGCATAACTTGCAAGTCCACACGTTGGTTTTTGACATTGTGTCCTTGGTGTCCTTGGCGGTCAAAAAGCAGTTTAACCACAAAGGACACAAAGGACACGGCGGGCATCGGCTACGTTGACGATCACGCACACGTCGACGGCTTTAGGTCTGAATAATGTTATTGGAACGGAGTTCGCCATGCTATCAGTTCCTAAAAATGTTAAATTTTGTTCATCGTTTTTTCCAACTACCTGCCAAACAGGGAGATTGAAGGAGCTCGGAATCAACGATTTTGAAGACCGTCTACGTTCACGATCACGTCCACGTCCACGACCACGATAACGAGAACGTGGTCGTGGGCGTGGCCGTGAGCGTGATCGTGAACGTAGACGGCTTTGTATCTAAATCTAGTCACTGAAACGGAGTTCGCCATGAATAATCCTGCGCCTGGCTTATGATTGCTGGAGTAAACTCTGTTTTTGTGACAACCGAGGATCCGATCGTCAACTTCCGAGACGTTACCTATCAATTGGACCATCGTCCACTCGTTTCAGATTTGAATTTCGATGTGCACCGCGCAGAGATAGTAGTCTTGCTGGGAAGGAGTGGCAGCGGCAAGACGACCACGTTGAAGCTGATCAATCGCCTGATCGTCCCTTCTGGGGGCACAATTTCTGTTGAAGGGATCCCGACTGTCGAATGGGATCCAATCCGCCTGCGGCGCCGCATTGGTTATGTGATTCAGGAGATCGGACTTTTTCCTCACTTCACCGTGGAACGCAATGTCGCAGTAGTCCCAACGCTGGAGAGGTGGAAGCCGGTGCGAATCCGGGAGCGCGTGGATGAACTTCTCCGGATGGTGGGACTGAGCCCAGAGCGCTTCGCGCGACGCTATCCGCATGAACTCTCGGGCGGTCAGCGCCAGCGAGTGGGAGTGGCGCGCGCTCTAGCCGCAGATCCCCCTCTATTGTTGATGGACGAGCCGTTCGGCGCACTCGATCCCATCACTCGTCTCGAACTGCAGCGTGAGTTCCGACAATTGCAGCGAAGTTTGGGCAAAAGTGTCATTTTTGTAACTCACGATATTCAGGAAGCGTTTTTGCTGGGATCTAGAATCGGTTTAATGGTCGATGGGCGGCTGGTGGAATTGACAACACCGGATCGATTCCTTCAATCGGAAAAACCGGAGGCGCTCCCCTTCATCGAATGCTTGAATTCCGTCCGCAATCCGCAATCCACAATCCGCAATCCGCAATCGCCTGAGGGACCGTGAACGCCATTGAATTTCTCGATCGTTATAAGCTTGAAATCGCGCAGCATACCGCCGAGCATTTATTCCTGGTTGGTGTTTCAACCGGAATTGCAATTCTGGTGGGAATCCCGCTGGGTATCTTGGTGACACGCAAGCCGGTCCTCAACAAACCCATATTGGGATTTGCCAACATTATGCAAACTATCCCGAGTCTGGCGCTGTTCGGTTTTTTGATACCGGTGCCTTTTCTGGGCGGCATCGGAGCGCGCACCGCGATTGTCTCTCTTATCCTCTATGCGCTTCTTCCGATCATCCGCAATACCTATGCTGCCATTGTGGGCGTGGACCCGGCGATTCGCGAATCGGCCCGAGGAATGGGGATGACCGACTGGCAATTGCTGTCTCGAGTGGAGATACCGCTGGGGTTGAACGTTATTCTGGCCGGCGTTCGCGTGGCTACCGTCATCTCGGTCGGTGTGGCAACGATTGCTGCTGCCATTGGCGCGGGCGGTTTAGGCGTATTTATTTTTAGAGGCGTCGCTGTGGTCGACAACCAGTTGATTTTGGCGGGAGCGGTTCCCGCCGCCGCGATGGCCTTGCTGGCAGATTTGATTCTCGGTCGGGTAGAAAGATTGCTGGCCCGCGGCGCTTCTCGAGGGATATAGCTTTGTGTCACCTTTGTATCACCGGAGCACAAGTGTGGCCCTGGGCTGCAACCAAAATGCCGTCGACGTCCACGTGGACACCGACGGTTTTTGGTTTTCAGCCGGAAAACCCTTCTATGACAGCAAGATTGCAGAAGATAGCGGCGCACATGAGAGTCAAATATTCTTGGCTATGTCTCTTGGGATTGGCGCTCTTTGTTTTCCCAACGACCACGTGCAAGCACAAAGACAGCATTGTCGTCGCTTCAAAAAATTTCACAGAGCAGGTAATCCTGGGAGAGCTTCTGGCCGAGCACATTGAATCGCAAGCAGGGCTCGCCGTGGATCGACGCTTCAATCTTGGGGGTACGTTTGTTTGTCACCAGGGAATTGTCGCTGGCCAGATTGACCTGTATCCTGAGTACACAGGCACTGCGTTCACCGCAATTTTGAAACATGCGCCGATAAGCGATCCCAAGGAGGTGTATCGCCGCGTGGCGGAAGAATACCGCGAGCGTTTTGGCATCGAATGGACAGAACCACTGGGCTTCAACAACACTTTTGCCATTGTCATTCGAGGTGAGGATGCGAGGCGGTGGAAGATTCGAACTACTTCTCAGGCGGCGCAATACACGCCGCAGTGGCGTGCCGGCTTCGGTTATGAATTCATGGAACGTGCTGATGGATTTCACGGTTTGGCGAAAACGTACAGCCTCCGATTTGCTGGAGCGCCGCGCGTTATGGATCTGGGGCTAATTTATCGCGCGTTAAAAGAAGGGCAGGTCGATCTGGTAGCGGGCAATTCAACCGACGGATTGATTTCCAGTTTGGACCTGGTCGTTCTGGAAGATGACCGTCATTATTTCCCTCCCTATGAAGCGGCTCCGTTAGTCCGGCTCGATGTGTTGAAGCGGCATCCTGAGCTGCGCGATGTGTTGAAAAAGCTGGGCGGCCTGATTTCTGAACAAGACATGAGACGACTCAATTACCAAGTGGACGGCGAACATCGGGATGTGAAGCAGGTCGTAAGGGAGTTCTTGCAGGCGAAGAAGCCAGACAGCAGGCAGTAAAAAATCGTTAGTCGGCAGGATGCAGTCGGCAGGACGCAGGAATGCAACATTTGTCATTTTTTGAATTCCAACGGACGACGGACGTCTTTAGCAGGCAATGAAAAAACTCTCAGCGAAGGGCCATTCCTGATCGACCCACTGCATCTCGCATCGAAATCCTGTTTGCTCTGCCATAGCCATTACTTCCTGCCTGCTGTACCGGTGAGAGTTTTCCGTCCAAATGGTCTCGCCCTTTTGAAACTCAACATTGAAATCCGCTTTCCGGATTGCTACTGTCTGGTCGGCCCGAGAACGAAGATACATCTCAATGCGGCGCTCTTGCTGGTTGTGGCGAACCATGTGTTGGAACTGTGACAGTACAAAGTCTCCGTCTAATTCACGGTTGATGCGGGCAAGCAGGTTCAAGTTGAAGGCAGCAGTCGCGCCGATCGGATCGTCGTAGGCAAGGAGCAGTTGGGGTATGGGTTTCTCAAGATCTACGCCCAGCAAAAGTGTGTCTCCCTTCACCAGAGTACGGCGCACTTCTCGCAAAAACTCCAATCCGGCAGCGCGGTCAAAGTTACCGATGGTTCCTCCCAAAAACAGCACCAGCAGGTGCTCGCCAAGCTGGCGGCGCGCGGCAACTTCCAGCAACCCGTCAAGATAAGAGCGCTCAAACCCAACGATGCTTACCGAATCAATGCCGCTCAGTTCTCGCTCGCATCTGGCGAGTGCTGCCTGTGATATTTCGATTGGATGATAGGTCGTGGGCTGCCGCCGGCAGAGCTCTTCAATGAGCCAGCGTGTCTTATTTCCGTTTCCGCTGCCCAATTCAGCGACAACCAGAGGCGATGGGAGACGCTTGACAATGTCACACGCATGACGCCGCAGCAGGCGCTCATCGGCGCGTGTTAGTCCGTATTCGGGCAGCACACTGATGACCTCAAAGAGGGCGGATCCCACTTCGTCATAGAAATATTTAGACGGCAATTCCTTTTGATCCAGCTTGCTCAAGCCGGCGCATACATCGGACACGAAATCCGCCAGAGCTTGAGCGGGCGCTGCTTGTGTGTGGATCATTGGTCATTAGTCATCGGTCATCGTCCAACGAAATGCGGAATGGCGAATGCGGAATGCGGAATGAAAAGCAGAAATGAGGGGAAAAGCGCATTAGAACATTCGTTAAGTTCATCGTCCAAAGGATCTTCATTCCTCATTCCGCATTCGCCATTCCGCATTTCGCTGGACCGGTGACCGATGATGCTTTTGTGCCGGCGTTGGAATGGTAGCGCTAAGGGGGATCGAACCCCTATTTCAGCCTTGAGAGGGCCGCGTCCTAACCGTTAGACGATAGCGCCGGACGGGAAGACAGAATTAACACATCGGAAGCGGTAATTACAAGTGTCCCTTCTCAGTGATGACCTGATCGATCCATTTCCGCGGTGTTATATCGAATAGCTGAATCCGGCGTGGGCCGACTTTCTGAAAAAGCTGGATGTGCCGGTGGGAAGCAAATTTGTAACGCGACGTGACTATCCAGAATGGCTTGTCGTGCCAGGCGCAGATGCGTGCCAGTTTGCTTGTTCCGACCTTATTTATGACCGAGCCGTTTGGCAAGACACAATCCGCTCCGACAACCACCAGATCACACTGCCGTACTGCGAACGCGAGCCGCCCGTCTTCGAATAGCTCTGCGGGCAATCGATAGCGTATGGCTGCCTTCACAGTAACCTCCCCTTCCCCGAGCGGAAGGGACCGCGCCACGCGCAAGCGAGCAATTCGATTACGCACCTGCCGCAGCGCCATCAATACCGTGGAGCTATGCGAAAAGGTAACAACAGTCAAATCAAAGCGGTGGGGAAAGCGCCGGCGCAATTGGGCCTCAAAATTCCTGGAAATGACCGTGCTCAAATTGTTCAGTTCTCGCGTGAGTTTTCTCAACTGAGCCGCCCTTTTCAGTGGAGATATCTCGCGCACCAGGTTTTCGAGTAAAACCATAGCCGGGTGAGCCCGTGCTAGGTTTTCAAAGCAGTGCCGGAGCTGGCTGAGTGGAAGTGCTGATTCCAGTCCCAGGCGAAGCGCTCGCAGTCCAAGGGCGTGTGCTCCCGTGCTTCGGTCATTAAGAAGAGCTGTCCAACCCTGGGGGCAATCTGAAGTTGTCATCAGTCATCCGTGGCCCAGTCGGCAGACGGCAGGAAGCAGACGGCAGTCGGCAGGAGGCAGTCGGCAGGAGGCAGTCGGCAGGAGGCAGTAAGCAGTCGGCAGTAGGCGGCGAGTTCTTAGGTCGTCGTCATTTTCAATTCGTCATTCGTAAATTCGGAACTGAGCTTACTGCCTTCTGCCCATTGCCTACCGCTTACTGCCGACTGCCTACTGCCGACTGCCGACTGCTTACTGCCGACTGCCTCCTGCCTACTGCCGACTTTTTCCACAGATCGCCAATGACCGAATTCACTGTGTCCGCGCCGATCGGGATCGATTTGTCTGTATCCATTTTTCGACGTCACGAATCTGGCGCGGGATCTTGTGCGAGAGATGGTCGTAACCGTCCGGGGTAATCAAAAAATCATCCTCGATCCGAACCCCGATGCCGCGATACTTCTCAAAGGCAGGCCGTATTTTCTCTACCCACTCTCCGTTCTTGCCATCCCGCACAAGAGTATCGAGCAAGTCTTCGCGGACGTAAATTCCAGGCTCCACAGTCAAGATCATCCCAGGCTGGAACGGTGCGGATCGAACCCCGACATCATGCACGTCGAGGCCCACCCAATGGCTAGTTCCGTGCATGAAGAAGTGCCGGTACTGGTCCGTGTTCGGGTCGGTTATCAAGCCCAGTTTCACCAATCCGGCTTTAATCGCTTCGGTGGCGCGCTCGTGAACCTGCTGGATGGTCTTTCCCGGGCGCAGAGCCTTCATCGCCTCCTCTTGCGCGTTATAGACCACCTGATAAATGTCCGCCTGTGCCGGGCTGAAGCGTCCGCTGATGGGAACCGTGCGCGTTATGTCCGACGCATAGTAATCGTACTCGGCGCCAACGTCCATCAGAACCAAGTCCCCATGGGCGATCTTCCGCGTGTTGCGATCGTAATGAAGCGTAGTGGCGTTGCTTCCCGAGGCGATGATTGAAGGATAGGCCCACTCTGCTTCGTTTTTTATGTAGTGGAACTCGACGACCGCCTGAACTTCGTATTCGTGCATCCCCGGTTCCATTTTACGCATCGCATCCAGCACCCCTTCGGTCGTGATGTCAACGGCACGCCGGACGCGGTCGATCTCTTCCGGGCCTTTAATCAGCCTCAGTGAAGCAAGATTATCACTGCAGTCGCGAATAGTAATTCCGGGAAACCGCTCTCGCAGCTTGTTGGCGAATTCGAATTCCTGGCTGAGCTGTCCCCGCAGGCCAGGGCGTTCCTCCAGCAACAGAAACACCGGCACGTCGCCGAATTTCAGTTGAGAAAAAAACTGCGCATACTCTTCCGTGTTCAAATAACGGTTCACACCGTAGGGCCGGCCGTAGAGCAGCGAATCGACAAAGTCGTCAAACTCACTCCGGCTATAGACATTGCCGATTCCGGAAATCTTTTGGGCTTCTTCAACCGACAGCCGGCTGCCCGTCCACGTCTCTCTCGCCGGATCTCGATTCAGGATGAAGAGATTCTCTTTCCGGGTTTTGTTGGAGGGCATCAACACGAGGATGGTGTCTTCCTGTTTGATACCGGTCAAATAGTAAAGATTATCCTCCTGGCGAAACTTGTACAGTACGTCGCCGGTAAACTTCTTCGGCGACGCACTAAAAAGGATTAGCATCCCCTTTTGTCCCATCTTTTCCATGACCGACGCCCGCCGCTGCACGTAGGTTTCGGGCTTGACCGGAGCCGCCGAAAGGGCCCCGCACGCCAATGAAAGTAAGAAGCAAGTAGTGATCTTTTTCATAACGTCCCTTATCATATGCTCTGGATTTTCGCTTAATGAGGGCAGAATGCCAAGCAAGATTCCTGAAGTTGAAACCCGGACTGATTTAGGTGAAATGGAGCGCCTGCTCCAGAAGGTCATTCTCGACCTGGGAGAAGATCCGCTCCGCGACGGTTTGCGCGAAACTCCCAGGCGCATGGCTGAGTCGCTTCGATTCCTTACCAGTGGCTACCAAACGGACCCAATGGAACTGATACGCCATGCGCTGTTTGATGTCAGCTACAATGAAATGGTAATTGTCAAAGATATCGAAGTATTCTCACTTTGCGAGCACCATTTACTCCCCTTTTTCGGTAAATGTCATGTGGCCTACATCCCGGATGGCCAGGTCATTGGCTTGAGCAAAATTCCACGGCTGGTAGACGCGTATGCCCGCCGTCTGCAGATTCAAGAACGACTGACAATGCAAATTGCTGAGACCATTAGGGACGCCGTTCATCCGGGGGGAGTTGCAGTGGTTATCGAAGCCATGCATCTGTGCATGATCATGCGTGGGGTGGAAAAACAAAACAGTATCGCCGTCACAAGCTCGATGCTCGGTACGTTCAAGGAGCATATCGAAACCAGGAGTGAATTTCTGAGCCTGATCCGCGGTTCGCATCCGTAGGCAGGAGGCAGTCGGCAGTCGGCAGGAGGCAGTCGGCAGGAGGCAGTCGGCAGGGAAGAGCGTGATCCGTCATTTGTCATTCGTCATTAGTCCATGAATAATGACAAATGACGAACGAGGCTTTCCTGCCTGCTGCCGACTGCCTGCTGCCGACCGCTCCTGCGGACTGCCTACTGCCGTCTGCCGACTGCTCCCCTGCCAACTGCTTACTGCCTTCTGCCTACTGCCTTCTGCCTACTGCCGTCTGCCGACTGCTCCCCTGCCGTCTGCTTACTGCCTTCTGCCTACTGCCGACTGCCTACTGCCGACTGCTCCCCTGCCGACTGCTCAACATTGACTGTGACACGCAGGGTGGCTAGTATGGACGCGAGCGGCCCATGCAGTCAGAGAAAGAACTTTATTTCAAGTACATCGAAAAGAAAGGCCTAAAGAATACCGAGCAGCGCCTTCAGATCCTCGAAACCTTCCTGGCGATGCCGGGACACTTCACGGCTTTCGACCTGCACGCTATTGTCAAAAGGAAAAATCCGCAGATCGGAATTTCCACCGTATTCCGAACCGTGAAGCTGTTGGAAGAATGCGGCCTGGCAAAATCTGTAAAGATCAGCGAAGAAGAAAAGAGCTACGAATACAATCCGACACACCATCACCATCTGGTCTGCTCGGAATGCCATGCGACCATTGAATTCATTCACCCCACGCTGGAACGGATCGTAGAAGAGATTCCGCTCGAATACGGATTTATTGCCAGCAAGCACAAATTGGAAATCCAAGGGGTCTGTGAGAATTGCCAGAAAGGCGCGAAAGTAGAAAAGGCCGGCGCCCGTATACAGGAGAACATCTCGAAGGTTTTCGAACGCGATGTCCTGCGCATCTTTATCCACACCGAGAAACGGGGAATCAACTTTTACAACTCCCACTTGAACGACTTTAAAGAAGACTGGAGCCGCAGGTTGTTTTCGGCGCTGGCCGAGGAAGAAAAGCATCATCTTCAATTATTGCAGCGGCAATACCAGCGGTTATTGGACGAGAATCGATGGCTCGAACAGCAGCCGCGGTTCTTTATTTTTGACTATGATGAAGTGGCCGGCGCGTTCAAACGCTCCTTGGAAAGCTTCAAGAAGAGCCTCACTTCTGTCGACAGCGAGATGCGCACGCTGCAGGAAGCCTGCTTCATGGAAAAGGAAAACCACGAATTTTTCAAGAATATGGCCGAAAAGCTGGATGATGTCGGCAAGCGGCTGTGCGAAGAGTTTGCCGAAGAAGAAAAACACCATATGCAGGTGATCCAACTTGCCATTGACAACTTGGAGCGGGTCCGCTCCGACCCCACACAGCGTGCAGCGTTCATTCATCAGTTGGAACACGAAATCTCGCAGTTGAAATAGCTATCAGCCATCAGGTGCCAGTGTCAGAGCCCGGAGCGTAAGCGACGGGTCCCGCCAGATTAGCAACGTCTGCCAGAGGAAGGTTTGGATAGCCAACTTACTCTGGCAGGACCCGTCGCTTACGCTCCGGGCTCTGACGCTGGCGATAGCTGATAGCTAACCACTGACCGCTAATACATGAACTACCGCATCCTTGGCAAAACCGGCCTACGTGTTAGTGAAATCGGCTTCGGCTGCTGGGCAATCGGCGGGCCTTGCGACATCGGCGGGATTCCCATGGGGTGGGGACCGGTGGATGACGGGCAATCTAAAGACACAATTTGTCGTGCGCTGGAGCTGGGAGTCAACTTTTTTGACACCGCGGACATTTACGGCTTTGGCCACAGCGAATCGATACTGGGCGAGGCTCTTCTTGGCCGTCGCGATCAAGCCGTGATCGCAACCAAGGTGGGCAGCGTCCGCCTGCCGGATGGATCGCACACAAAGGATTTCAGCTCTCGGCACATCATCCATTCCTGCGAGCAGTCACTTCAGCGACTGCGGACAGATCACCTGGATCTTTACCAGTTGCACAATCCACCTCTGGAAGTGTTGTGGAAAGGAGACGCGCGAGAAGCGCTGGAGACGTTGAAATTTCAGGGGAAGATTTGCCACTTTGGTGTTTCGATCAGCCATCCAACCGAAGGCGAAGAGATCATCCACAGGAATTTCGGTTCCACGCTGCAAGTACTGTTTAACGTCCTGAATCAGAGACCTGCCCATGGCTTATTTGGTTTGGCTAGAGAATTTCATATCGGGATCATCGCTCGTGTTCCTCTGGCCTCCGCGCTCTTGACTGGAAAGATTCGATCGCGAAATTTTCATCCGCAGGACAATCGCAAGAATTTTCTGACAGAGAGGCGTCTGCATGACGTGTTGCCGAGAATAGACCGTTATCTGGATCTGTGCCACGCGTATCGATTGCCACCAGTTCCGGTGGCACTCCGTTTTGTTCTCGAGCATCAGGCTGTGGCGTCCGCAATCCCCGGGGCAAAGACCGAGGATCAAGTGGTCGAAAATGTCTCGGCGAGCGATGTGAAATTGCCACCCCTTTTACTGAGTTTGCTGCGTCAGGAATTCAGGGCATACAATTTCTATTTAAGGTATGGAGTGCGCGTATAGTGCCCGTGGATAGTTCTCTAGACCTTAGTGTCCTTTGTGTCCTTGGTGGTTAAAAAGCTTTTCACCACCAAGGACACCAAGGTCGCTCCTCATAACATCTGACCTGCGAAGTCCTTTTTCGGTGAGACTCTTCTTGGACGGATGGCTGATGATTAATGATTGATGACTTTTGGTTTGGATCTGCTGACCTGTATACGAAGAATTGATGCTCAGTTCAAGCCAACTCCCGCAGCGCCACATTCGCGGCGACCTGAATCGGGTCCCAGAGCGGGCCATGCGGCGGAGAGTAGGCCAGGTCTAATTGAGCAACTTCTCTAACGGATAGGCCTGCAGTGATGGCCGTGACGGCGACATCAATTCTCTTCACCGTCCATGGCGCGCCTGCGATCTGAGCTCCCAGTAACTGTTCGTTCTTTCGATCGAGCAGCAGCTTCACGGTGACTTTTTCTTTCGGCGGGAAATAGCCGGCCCTGGAAGGAGTGGTCACCAAGACACCCTTGAAATCGAATCCATACTTTTGTGCTTCCCACTCATTGAGACCGGTTCTCGCCACTGAAAGAGAAAAGAATTGGGTCACCGATGTCTGCAGTACGCCTGAAAACTCCGATCGAATGCCGGCGATATTTTCTCCGACGACCCGTCCCTGCTTACTTGCATGGGTTCCAAGCCCGCTGATAACCGGACGTCTTGTTATCAAATGTGTAGCTTCCGCGCAATTACCGGCGGCGTAAATGCCGTCCTGAGATGTTTCCATCCGCGGCGAAACTGCAATAGCGCCGCTTGATCCGATTCGAAGCCCACTGCGGCGGGCCAAATCCACGTTGGGAACAATGCCGATATCCACCACCACCAGTTCCGACAGATGGGGCTTTCCGTCGGCAATGACTCCTGTGGGCCGGTCGCCATCGAAAATCACTTCGCTAACCGGGTTAAACTTGGCGATCTGGACGCCGTTAGTAGCGCATTCCTTTTCCACTAAGGCGGCAATATCCGGGTCGACGGCATGAAAGATTTGGTCTCCGCGGT